>DASQWP010000166.1:0-2836 GCA_035640195.1 Gaiellaceae bacterium
AGCGTCCACGATCGCCTGGGCGTCGGGTGCGGCCCGGAGGAATTCGCGCGCGTCGTCCTCCGTGTAGGGCGAGGGAACCTGCGTCCAGCGTGCGACTTCGGGATCCTGGCAGGCCGCCGTGATGGCAGAAATGTCGTCCTCGGTACGGGGGCGGAGGACGACGAGCTCGTCGGAGAGCGTCATCGCAGAGCGGCCCGCAGCCAGAGAAAGACGGGCAGCCGCCTCCAGCGGGCGACGCTCGGCACGCCCCAGCGACCGGAGGCCTCGGACGGCGCCGCGGGCTCGCGCAGCGCCTCGACGACGAATCCCGACTCCTCGAGGCAGCCGGCGTAGCCCGCGAGCGGACGGTGAACGCTGTGGAACGTCATCGTCAGGCCGTCGCGAGACAACGTCTCGGCATAGCGGCGCTCCTCGAGGTACGAGCCTTCGATCACGAAGGGGCTCTCGTCCGATCCTCCGGCGAAGGCTCCCGCCGAGTTCACAGGGTGGACGATCGCCAGGCAGAGACACCCTCCCCTCTGGAGGACGCGTGCCGCCTCCCGCACCGCGCCGCGTACGTCCTCGACGTCCATGAGCGAGTTGTAGGCGACGACGAGATCGAAGGCGCCGTCGTCGAACGGGAGCGCGGTCGCGTCGGCGACGAGGTATTCGCCCGCGCGGTCGGCCTCGCACGCGGCTGCGACTAGGGACGGCGAGGCGTCGATCCCGACCACTCGATGGCCGCGGGCAGCGAGGTCGCGGGCAACCCGGCCCTCGCCGCAGCCGAGATCGAGCGTGGCGCGGCCGGGGGCCGGGAGCAGGTCGAAGAACCCCTCCCGGAAGTACCAGTACGAATCGTGCCCAGGCGCCCGAACCCAGGCGATCATGCGCGCCGCTTCGGCTTCCCACGCCTCCTCGAGACTCACGGCGCCAGGTGCGCGTCGTACGTGCCGAACTCCTCGCGGAGCGCGTTGCAGATCTCGCCGACCGTGCAGCGGGCCGCCAGCGCCTCGCGCATCGGGGGGAGCAGGTTCCCGTCGCCACCCGCGGCTTCCCGGACCGCGGCCAGGGTGGCCTCCGCGGCCCCCGAGTCCCGCTCGGTGCGCACGCTGCGCGTCCGCTCAATCTGGCGCCGTTCGGCCTCCGGATCGAGTGAGTGGAGCTCGATCGCCTCCTCGTCGCCCTCCTCGAAGCGGTTGACGCCCACGACGACCTTCTCCCCCGCAGCCACCTGGCGCTCGTGCTGGAAGGCCGCCTCTTCGATCTCGTGCTGCGTGAAGCCCTGCTCGATTGCCTCCACCGCCCCGCCCAGCTCGTCGATCTGCTCGATCAGCTCCCAGGCGCGCTCCTCCAGCTCCTGCGTCAGCGCCTCGAGGAAGTACGCCCCCCCGAGCGGGTCGGCCGTGTCCGTGCCCCCGGCCTCGTGGGCGAGGATCTGCTGCGTCCGCAGAGCCACACGGGCGCTTCGCTCCGTGGGGAGGGCGAGCGCCTCGTCGAAGGCGTTCGTGTGGATCGACTGGGCGCCGCCGCAGACCGCCGAGAGCGCCTGCACGGCCACCCGGACGACGTTCGACTCCGGCTGCTGCGCGGTCAGGGTCGAGCCGCCGGTCTGCGCGTGGAAGCGGAGGGCCTGCGCCTTCGGGTTCGTCGCGCCGAAGCGGTCGCGCATGATCCGCGCCCAGAGGCGCCGGGCCGCCCGGAACTTCGCCACCTCCTGGAAGAAGTGGTTGTGCGCGTTGAAGAAGAAGGAGAGGCGGGCGCCGAACTCGTCGGGGGAGAGTCCTGCGTCGATCGCCGCGCCGCAATAGGCGATCCCGTGCGCGAGGGTGAACGCGAGCTCCTGCACGGCCGTCGCCCCGGCCTCGCGGATGTGGTAACCGGAGATCGAGATCGTGTTCCAGCGCGGGAGCCGCTCATGGCAGTAGGCGAAGAGGTCGGTTGTCACCCGCATGGAGGCCTTCGGCGGGAAGATGTAGTTCCCGCGCGCCACGTACTCCTTGAGGATGTCGTTCTGAACCGTGCCTCGGAGCCGCTCGCCCGGCACGCCTTGCCCTTCGGCGACGAGCTCGTACAGGAGGAGAAGGAGTGCCGCGGGCGCGTTGATCGTCATCGAGGTCGAGACCTCGCCGAGCGGAATCCCGTCGAAGAGGATTTCCATGTCCGCGAGCGAGTCGATCGCCACGCCGGTACGGCCCACCTCGCCGGCCGCGCGGGGATCGTCGGAGTCGTAGCCGAGCTGCGTCGGGAGGTCGAAAGCGACCGAGAGCCCCGTCTGACCACGCTCGAGCAGGTAGCGGAAGCGTGCGTTCGTCTCCTCGGCCGACGCGAACCCCGCGTACTGGCGGATCGTCCACGGCCGGCCGCGGTACATGTCCGGGTACGGCCCGCGCGTGAAGGGGAACTCGCCCGGGAGCTCGAGCTCGCGACCCGCCACGTCCTCGTCGGTGTAGACCGGCTTGACCTCGATGCCCGAGTCGGTCTCTCGCCGGTCTTCGGCGGTCGCCATGACACTAGGCTAACGCCATGCGGGTGCGGGTGAGGCTCTTCGCCGGGCTGCGTGAGCGCGCCGGCACCGGCATGCGCGAGCTCGAGCTGCCGGAGGGCGCCCGCGTCGAGGACGTGTGGCCTGCTCTCGGGCTCGGGGACGAGCCGGCCGGCCTCCTCTACGCGGCCAACCAAGCGTACGTGCCGGCCGAGCGCGAGCTCGCGGACGGAGACGAAGTGGCCCTGATCCCGCCCGTCTCGGGCGGAGCGTTCCGGCTAACGGAGGAGCCCGTCGACGTCGGCGCCGTGATCGCCGAGGCGGCGAACGAGGCGGCCGGCGCGGTCACGACGTTCCTCGGGACGGTGCGCGAGC
>DASQWP010000167.1:0-2309 GCA_035640195.1 Gaiellaceae bacterium
ATCGTCCGTATCGTATGTCTCCTCCCCGCTCCTCCGCCGGAGCACGTATGGAGTACGCCCTGGAACGGACGCAGACCGTCTCCGTCGCCCTCGACGAGGCCTTCGCCTTCTTCGCGGATCCGCTGAACCTGGAGGCCATCACGCCGCCCTGGCTCCGCTTCCGCGTCGTCGAGGCGCCCGAGCGTCTGGAGCAGGGCTCGCGCCTCGGCTACCGACTGCGCCTCTTCGGCTGGCCCATACGCTGGCGGACGGAGATCACCGCCTGGGCCCCGCCGCGCTCGTTCACCGACCTGCAGCGGGCGGGCCCGTATCCACTCTGGGAGCACACGCATCGCCTGAGCGAGAGGGCCGCGGGCACCGAGATCCACGACCACGTTCGCTACCGCGTTCCCGGAGGCCCGCTCGCCCCGTTCGTGCAGGGCGTCTTCGTCGGGCGGTGGCTCGCCGAGATCTTCGACTACCGCGCCGAGCGGATGCGGGAGCTGCTCGGATGACCGAGCGCCCCTGCCCCCTCTGCGGGGCCTCCTCCCGCATGCCCGTGGGCGCCCCCTACGTCGGCACCGTGGGCATCTTCCGCTGGAGGCGCTCGTTCGACGAGCGCCTGCACCGGTGCGGAGAAGGCCATGTCTACTCCGTCCGGGTCGAGCGCGGACGCGGCGGCGAGAGCGTCACGCTGGACGTATGGGAGAGCGTCGACGAGTGGATGCAGGCGCGGACCGGCGCTGAGCCGTCCCGGCGGCCGCCCGGTCTCTGACGCGCTAGCGGATGCGCCGCGGCGGGAGCTCCGCCTCGAAGGCGGCGCTTTCGGCGTAGAGCAGGCTCGGCGGCGCGGAGACGTCGAAGCCGAGAGCGACCAGCGGGTCGGCGCGCGCGGGCGCGATCGTTTCGGCTCGCTGCCAGACGGCCGGCCCGCGACGGATCCGGAAGGCTCGCAGGCCCGCCGCCTCGTAGAGGCCGAGCACGTGCTCGGTGAGCGGGCTGGGATCGTGCGCTCCGCGAGCCTCGTAGGCGATCGAGACTCCGAGCCCGGGAGCCTCGGCCTTGCCGCGCGCGACGCGGAGCCGGGCCGGCCGGTAGGGCGCGCCAAGGAGCGCCGCCGCCATGCCCGGCAGCGTCACGCGCGAGAGCAGGAACACGACCGCAGGCTCTTCCTCGTGCTCGACGTACGCGCGCACGTTCAGCTGCGAGAAGGGCGCGACGGGTATCCGGCCGAGCCTCCCACCGGTGTAGCGGAGCGCCGCGATGGTGACGAGATGGCGCCCGTCGACGGGGGCGGGAGTAAGCCCGGGAGGCAGCGCGGAGGCGATGCGCTCGGGCTCGGCCTCCCAGCTCGCCAGCAGGAGGTCGCGGACCTGGAGGGAGAGGAGCACGGGAGGAAGCCTAGGAGCGACGCGGAAAGGCATGCCGTGGACATCGAGCGCGCCGTCGACCACTTCCTGGCCGGCCAGTCGCTCTCCGACGGGACGCGACGGGCCTACGGCCAGGATCTCCGGCACTTCGCCCGCTGGCTGCGGGCTCAGGGTCTCTCGCTCGAGGGCTTCGACGCGCGCGCCTTCGCCCGCTACGCCGCAGACCTGGGACGGGACCGCCCGGGCGCGAGGCCCCGGAAGCTCGCGCAGACGACGATCTCGAGGCGGATCTCGGCGGTTCGCTCCTTCCTGCGGGCGACTCTCGGCCCCGCGCGCGTCCCCGACCTCCCGCTGTCCGGCCGGCGCCGACGGCGTCTCCCGCACGCGCCCCGGCCGCACGAGACAGACGAGCTCCTCGCCGGCCTGGAGACCGAGGGGCCGCTCGGCGTTCGCAACCGCGCCCTCTTCGAGCTCGTGTACTCGGCCGGCCTGCGCGCCCAGGAGGCGGTCGATCTCACGCTCGCGGACGTGGACTGGGAGCAGGAGCTCGTTCGCGTCCGCGGGAAGGGCGGCAAGGAGCGGGTGGTCCCGCTCGGCGAGGAGGCCGCCTACCGGCTGCGCCGCTACCTCGAGGATGCGCGGCCCGAGCTCGCCCGCGGCGCGACGAACACGCTCTTCCTCTCGGCGCGCGGCCGAGCGCTCGACACGTCCACGCTCCGCCGACTCCTCCCCAACCCGCACCGACTCCGGCATGCATTCGCCACGCACCTCCTCGAGGGCGGTGCCGACCTGCGCACGATCCAGGAGCTCCTCGGCCACTCGTCTCTCTCGACGACTCAGATCTACAGCCACGTCGACGCGAAGCGCCTCCGCAAGGTCTACGACCGTGCCCACCCCCGCGCCTGACCGGCCTCAGAAGCCACGTCCCGTGAAGACGGCGCCCGATCCGGCGGTCGAGGG
>DASQWP010000168.1:0-5132 GCA_035640195.1 Gaiellaceae bacterium
GTTGCGCGCGCACGGCGGCGGCGAGCTCCTCCTCCTTTCCGTTCACGCCCTCGACGAGGAGGGCGACGGGCGGCTCGACTGGGAAGCGCTCCAGGACGATGGCGAAGCGGTCGCAGCCGTGCTCGCGGAGGAGCTCCTCGACGGCGCTCGGAAACACGTTCACGCCCCGGACCCGGAACATGTCGTCGCTCCGCCCGACGACGCGAAAGCGGAAGCCCGTGCGACCGCAGGCACACTCCACCTCGACGACCACCGCGACGTCCCGGGACCGAAAGCGGAGGAGCGGCGAGGCCTCGCGGTCGAGGTGCGTGAAGACGAGCTCGCCCTCCGCTCCCGGCTCGACCTTCACCGAGTCGCCGCTGTCCGGCTCGACGAGCTCCACCAGCGTCCCGCCCTGGCCGCAGAAGTGGAGCCCGTCGCGCTCCTCGCACTCGCCCGCGAGGGTTCCCCAGACGTCCGAGATGCCGTAGGAGTCTCCCACCTCTGCTCCCCAGAGCTCTTCCATGCGCTTCCGCGTCGCCGCCATCTGGCCGCCCGGCTCGCCGGTGACGAAGAGCTTGCGAAGGCCGAGCGAGCGCGGCTCCCGGCCCCCTTCAGCTGCCGCCTCGGCGAGGTAGAGCGGATACGTGAGCGTCGAGAGGATCGCCGTCGGGCGCAGCTCCGGCCAGAGCTCGAGCAGCCGCGCGCTCTGGCCGAGCCCGACGGGCACGACGCTCGCGCCCGTCGTCTCCAGGGCGAGATGGTCGGACATCCCGCCCGTGAAGAAGCTGTAGGAGAGGCAGTGGAGCACGAGGTCGTCGGGCCGGGCGCCGCAGGCCCAGAGGGCGCGAGCGCCGATCTGTGCAGAGGCGCGGGCGTCCCTCTCGGTGTAGGCGAGCAGGAGCGGCTTCCCGGTCGTCCCCGAGGTCAGGTGCACGCGCACGATGTCGACGGGATCGGCGCAGACGAAGTCGCCGAACGGCGGCTGGGCGGCCTGGGACTCGCGGAGCTCCTCCTTCGTCGTGAAGGGGAGGCGCTGGAGGTCGTCGAGCCGGTCGACGTGCTCGGGCCGCACCCCGGCGGCGGCGAGCTTGCGCCTGTAGAAGGGCGCTCGGTCGTAGCAGCGGGCGACCTGGTCGGCCAGGAGCTCCTCCTCGAGACGGCGCGTCCAGGCCGCCGGCATCGTCTCCATCCGCTCGTCGAAATAGCGGGCCCACGTCATGGCGCATGTGGGCCGAGCTCAGCCTCGAGCCGGACGACCGTCTGGGGAGCGCGCACGGGGTGGTTCTACTGAAAAAGAGTGCTCTTTGCGAACACTTCCTCTCCCAGGCAGCTTGACGGGCCGTCGCGGGACGCCGTAGGCTGCCGCCGTCAGATCCGGTAGGCCTTCGGGCTCGCCGGATCTGGCGTTTTAAGGCCCGGCCAAGCGTCTAGACTGCGGCGGCACCTGGAGAAACCAGAGGAGGTCTTCGACGATGGGATGGCTCGACAAGCTGCTGGGACGTGGGAAGGCGACTGCCGGAGAGGCGATGGACTCGCCGGCGATGCGCGAGGAAGGCCGTTCGCAGGAGACCGCAGCGCGGGCGGAGGAGCGCGCCGAGACCCACGAGGAGATGGCGCAGGAGGAGCGCGAGCGGGCCGCCGGCGAGCGGGCCGACGAAGAGCGCCTCTAGAGCCCAGTAGGTCCTTCACGGCTGCCGTAAGGCCTGCCGTCCGACCCGCGGAGTAGCGTTCGTGGGTCCATGGTCACGATCGTCGTCTTCGTTCTCATCCTCGCCGCTCTCGCGGTGGGGATCGCTTGGCTCGCCCGCTTCCTGCGGGGCGAGCTCGGCGGGCTACGTGTCGACACGGGTGCTCAGCTCGCCGAGCGGAACGCGGAGGTCGATCGCCGCCTGCTGGGCATCGTCGAGACGATGGACCGGCGGCTCGCCGAGCTCGACCGTCGCGTGGACGGCAGGCTCGAGAGCGCGAACCGGATGGCCACCGAGATCCACGGGCGGCTGGGCAAGCTCGGCGAGGCGAACACGCAGATGCTCGAGCGAGCGCGCGACCTCGCCAAGCTCGAGCAGGCGCTCCGCCCGCCCAAGGCGCGGGGCGGCTTCGGGGAGCTGCTGCTCGCCAACCTCCTCGCGGACACGTTCCCCGCGGACAAGTACACGCTCCAGCACGGCTTCAAGGGCGGCGAGCGCGTCGACGCCGTCATCAGGCTCGACCGCGCCCTCGTTCCCGTCGACGCGAAGTTTCCGCTGGACAACTTCCACCGCGTTGTCGAGGCCGAGAGCGACGCCGAGCGGGAGACGCATGCGAAGCAGTTCGGCCGGGACGTCAAGGCCCACGTCGACGCGATCGCACAGAAGTACATCCGCCCCGACGAGGGCACGTACGAGTTCGCGCTCATGTACCTGCCCGCGGAGGCCGTCTACTACGAGCTCGTCTGCAACCGCCTGGGCGGAAGCGCGAGCCCGCTCGCGTACGCGCTCGAGCGCAAGGTGATTCCCGTCTCCCCCTCGACCCTGCACGCGTACCTGCTCGTGATCCTGCTCGGCTTCAAGGGCCTCCAGATCGAGGAGCACGCGCGCGAGGTGATGGCGTACTGCGCCCAGCTCGGCAAGGACTTCGGACGCTTCCGGGAGGACTTCGAGCTCGTCGGCACGCATCTCGGACGGGCGCAGACGAAGTTCACGGACGCCGAGAAGCGGCTCGGGCGCTTCGAGACGAAGCTCGAGCGCGCTGCCGAGAGCGAGCTCCTCGAGGAAGCGCCGGCGGTCGAGCTGGCCGAGCTGCCACGCGCCGCCGACGCGGCCTGACGGCGTGCGCGCCGGGGAGAGGCCGCTGGCTACCCTGCCGGGAATGGCCGATCTGTACCTAGTCGAGCGTGCTCGCGGGCCCGCCTGGGATTACTCGCGCGGCCGGCGCGAGCAGGCCGGCTGGGACGAGCATGCGGCTTTCATGGACGGGCTCGTGGAGGAGGGCCTGGTCGTTCTCGGCGGCCCGGTCGGCGAAGGGGAAGGCGAGAACGTTCTCCTCGTCGTCGACGCCGAGGACGAGACGGCCGTCCACGCCCGGCTCGCAGCCGATCCCTGGTCGGACGACCTGCTGACGACGGCGAGCGTGAAGCCCTGGTCCGTCTGGCTGCGGGCCTCGGCCCGCTAGCCCTCACGCGGGCGCGGGCTGCTGCTCGCGCAGGTAGCGGATCAGGCCGCCGGCCACGACGATCTCGCGCTCTCGGGGCAGGAGGTCGTGGGTGAGGGCGATCGTTCCCTCGCCCCCCTCGACGATCTCGGCCTCGAGCTCGTTCTCGCCCTCGGCGATCCCGTGCAGTCCGGGGATCCGCAGTGTCTGACCGAGCTCCACGCGCGCGTGGTCGGCCTCGTCGGCGAGCAGGAGCGGAACGATCCCCTGTGCGATCAGGTTCCTCCGGTGGATGCGGGCGAAGCTCTTGGCGATCACGGCTCGGACGCCGAGCTGCGCGGGCGCGAGCGCCGCGTGCTCGCGGCTCGAGCCCTGCCCGTAGTTGTGGCCCGCGACGATGAAGCCTCCGCCCCACTCCTTCGCGCGGCGCGGGAACTCCTTGTCGCGATGCTGGAAGGTGAACTCGGCGATCGCCGGGACGTTCGAGCGGTACGCCATCACGGTCGCGCCGTCCGGCGAGAGGTCGCCGGTCGAGATGTCGTCGGGCGCGACGATCAGGACACGCAGCTCGAGCTCCTCGGGCAGAGGCTTCTGCTCCGGAGGAGGCTTGATGTTCGGGCCGCGCGGGACCTCGATGCCCGCGGCCTCTTCCTCCGGCGTGGGAGCGAGGATGTGCTTCTGCACGACGTCGGGCCGGGCGGCGGGCCGGGCGGGCAGCTCGACGTCGGAGAGCTCCCGTGGATCGGCGATCACCCCGGCGAGCATGGATGCCGCAGCCACGGCCGGGGAGCAGAGGTAGACCTGGTCGTCCGCGGTCCCGCTCCGGCCGGGGAAGTTGCGGTTGAAGGTCCGCAGCGAGGCGGAGCCCGACGGCGGGGCCTGCCCCATCCCCACGCACGGGCCGCAGGCCGGCTCGAGCATGCGCACGCCGGCCGTGAGGAGATCGACGTACGTCCCGCTCCTCGTGATCTGGTCGAGGATCTGGCGCGAGCCGGGGGTGGCCGTCGCCGAGACGAGGCGGTCCGAGATCCGCTGGCCCCGGAGTGCCGCCCCCACGAGCGCGAGATCCTCGTAGGAAGAGTTGACGGAGGAGCCGATGCACACCTGAGCGAGCTCGGTGCCGGCCACCTCCTCCACCGGCACGACGTTGCCCGGGCTGGACGGCTTCGCGACCAGCGGAACGAGCGCCGTGAGATCGATTTCTTCCTCCTCGTCGAACTCGCCGGCGCCGCCCGCCTCGAGCTCGACGAAGTCTTCCGAGCGTCCCTGCTCCTCGAGCCAGTCACGCGTCTGGCCGTCCGACGGGAAGACCGCCCCGGTAGCGCCGAGCTCGGCGATCATGTTGGCGATCGTCCCGCGCTCCGTGTAGGCGAGCGTCGCCACCCCCGGGCCCCAGAACTCGAACACGCAGCCCCGCCCACCGCGCACGCCGCGCCGGCGCAGGAGCTCGAGGATGATGTCCTTCGCCTGGATCCACGGTCGCCGCAACTCCCCCTCCAGGCGGACGCCGACGATCTTCGGACAGGGCAGCTCGAAGGGGTGTCCCGCCATGCAGACGGCGACGTCGAGGCCGCCCGCGCCGATGGCGATCATCGCGCACGAGCCCGACTGGGTCGTATGGCTGTCCGCGCCCACGAGCGTCTTCCCCGGAGCGGCGAAGCGCTCGCAGTGGACGTAGTGGCAGATTCCGTTGCCGGGGCGGGAGAACCACGCCCCGTACTTGGCCGCCATCGCCTGGAGGAAGCGGTGGTCGTCCGGATTCTTGAAGTCGATCTGGAGGATGTTGTGGTCGACGTAGACGACGGCCGTCTCGACCTGGAGGCGCTCGACGCCGAAGAGCTCGAGCTGCATCATCGCCATCGTCCCCGTCGCGTCCTGCGCGAGGGCCTGGTCGACGCGGAGGGCGATCTCAGTTCCCGGGCGGAGCTCTCCGCGGACGAGGTGCTCCTCGAGGATGCTGCGGGCGAGCGAAGGCATTCCCACAGCCATTATTCCAGCGGCTCGGGTCCCGGTGCGGCTCC
>DASQWP010000169.1:0-2223 GCA_035640195.1 Gaiellaceae bacterium
TGCACAAGGTTACTTATCCGAGGAACTCTTCACACTAAGTCCGGCTCTGATACTGCTTCGAATTCTTCCGTGAGGGTTTGCTTACCCGCTCGAACGTCCTCCGCCGTCCACTCGCGCAGGCCCCGGTCCACGGATCTCCGATTGAAGAGCTCGATCCCCCGCTCCACGTCGGCGCCGGTCACCTCGCCCGCCGTCGCCGAGACGTAGACGGCCTTCCACCCGCCGGCCTCGTGGGCGTCGAAGATCACTATCGCGACCTGCGGCCGGGCGGAGATGTTGCGCGAGTGCCTCGCCTCCGGATCGGACGCCCAGAAGAACTCCCTTTACTGCGCCGGGGCGTACCAGACCGGCGAGCCCCAGGGGACGCCCTCCTCGTCGGCGGTGCCGATGGTCATGAACTGATGCGAGTCGATGTCCCTCCGCGCGATCGCCCCGAGCTCTTCGCCTTCCACCATCACATCCTCGAAAGGCTGGCCAGCGCCTCGTGCAACGAGCGGACGACGAGCGCGCCATCCCCCACAGCCGACGCCACTCGTTTCGTCGAGCCACTTCGCACATCCCCGATGGCGAAGACGTCCGGTCGTGTCGTCTCCAGGAGCAACGGTTGGCCGCCGCTGCCTTCTCGATGCTCGGTGAAGCTCGGGTGACGCCGTGCGTCTTCGCCGGTGACGATGAATCCCTTCTCGTCGAGGCCGACCAGGCCGGCGACGTACTCGGTCCGCGGGGAGGCGCCGATCAGCGCGAACACGGCCGCGGTGGGCAGCCGACGCTCGCGCTGATCGCGGCCGACGACCGTGACGGCCTCGAGCTCATCGCCGCCGTGAAGGGCCTTGACCTCGCAGCCCTCCCAGATCTCCACGATCTCGGCGGCCTTGATGCGATCGATGAGATAGCGAGACATCGTCGCGGTCAACGAGCGTCGAACCACCAGGTAGATGCGGCGGGCGTAGGAGGTGAGGTTGACCACCGCCTGTCCCGTCGAATTGCCGCCGCCAACGACAACCACGTCCTCGCCCGAGACCTGGAGCGCCTCGAGATGAGTCGCCGCGTAGTAGAGACCCAGACCCTCGAAGCGCTCGGCTCCGTCGGCCGGCAGGCGACGATAGTCGGCACCGACGGCGAGAACGACGCATCGGGCACGCACCTCCTGGCCGTCGCCGAGCACCAGATCCCGCAACCCGTCCACCTTCGATGAGGCGATGCTGCTCCCTCCGTGAGCGCTGGAGATGACCGCGCCGAACTTTCGCGCCTGCAGCGTCGCCCGCTGGGTCAACTCCGATCCGGATAGACCGGTCGGAAAGCCGAGGTAGTTCTCGATCAGGGCGCTGGTCCCCGCCTGCCCTCCCGGGGCGAACCGCTCGATGACCAGCGTGGTCAGGCCCTCGGACGAGGCGTAGACAGCAGTGGCCAATCCCGCAGGGCCCGCCCCGAGGACGACGACGTCGAAGGCGCGTTGATTGACCTGGGCGCGCAGGCCGAGCTCGTCCGCGACCTGTGTGACCGTCGGGCAGCGCAGCACGTTGTGGGTGCGGACGAGCACGGGGCATTCCTCGGGACCGATGCCGAGCCGCTCGAGCAGCGCCTGGCTCTCGGGGTCGGTGTCGATGTCGTGCCAGCCAAACGGGATCAGATTGCGCTCGAGCAGCTCGCGGATCGCGAACGCCTCGCCTGACCAGCGCCTCCCGATCAGCCGTTCGTAGCCCAAGCCCTGGCCTCGCAGCCACTCACGCCGGACGACCATCGTGCGCAGGAGGAGATCCCCCAGCTCCGCGGAACCGGCCACCAGCAAACGCAGCGCGTCGGGAGGTACGGCCAGCACGGTGGTCTCCTCGGCAGCGACGCCGCGGGCGAGCGTCGGCTCGCCGGTGAACATGGAGGTGTCGGCGGCAAAGGTCCCGGGTTGGCACTGCGCGAAGTAGCGATCGCCCTCGGGTTGGCGGTCGATGACGTCGATTGCTCCCGAGAGAACGACGTAGAGCGGCGTGTCGCGCTGACCCTGCTGGAAGAGAACCTCGCCCGGAGAGAGCGATAGGGCCTCGGCGCTCTCAGCCAGCCGCTCGATCTGCGCCGCCGTGAGGCGCGGGAACAGGATCGGATCGTCCGGATCCACGAAGCCCTCGACCGGGGTCGGTGAGGTGTACTCGCTCATGACGGCATCGAGCCGGCGCACCCGCCGCACCCGACGTCGACTCGGGTCCGCGAGTAGCCGAGATGCTCCTGGAT
>DASQWP010000170.1:0-3543 GCA_035640195.1 Gaiellaceae bacterium
GGGTTGCGAAGCGCGTGGCTCGCGTCCTTGATCAACTGCCGCTCGCTTCGAGAGGCCCTTAGTCTGCTCGACGATCGCGTCGTCCTTCGCAGCCCGACCAGATCCAGGGCCCATCGGCGAACCCGCGCTATCGGTGTCCACCGTCTTGGCATTCCAGATCACGTCACCAAGAGCGGACGACGGGCGAAGCGGGTGCACCCACCTTCATGCGTCTTCCCACCGCTTGCCAAGACGTACCTCCTCTACTGGGCCGTGGATCGAGATCGCTGGCATCGCGTGATTCGACACGTGCAGTCTGCACCCACTGCATGAGAGCGGGGTCAAACGAGGATGAGGACTCTTTTACCGGCCGCGGAAGCGATACCCGACGCCGCGGACGGTCTCTACGACGTCTGCGCCGAGCTTCTTGCGGAGCGAGTTGACATAGACGTTGACGAGGTTCGTGGTCGGGTCGAAATCGTAGCCCCACACGTGAGAGAGCAGCTGCTCGCGGCTCAGGACCTGGTCCGGATGGCGGACGAACGTCTCGAGCAGCGCGAACTCGCGGGCGGTCAGCTCGACGGTTCGCTCGTGCACGGTCGCGCGCCGAGCCCTCAAGTCGAGCCGCACCTCCCCCACGCTCAGCACCAATGGTTGATCAGTCCCCGGGCTCCGCAGGCGTGTCCGCACGCGCGCGAGGAGCTCCTCGAAGTGAAAGGGCTTCTTCATGTAGTCGTCTGCGCCGGCCTCGAGGCATGCGACTGCGTCGCGCTCGCGCCGCCCCGTGAGCACGAGTACCGGCAGAGTCTTCCCGCGTGCCCGCAGCTCCTGGAGCACGTGAAACCCCTCGAGTCCGGGGAGCCCCATGTCGAGGATCATCAGATCGAACTCGTCCGTCATGCTGAGGCCTTGCGCCTTCTCGCCGTCGTCGGCGAGGAAGGTGGTGAAACCGGCGGCGCGGAGGCCCTTCTCGATGAAGGACCCGATGAGCGGGTCGTCCTCAGCGATCAGGATCCTGGCCACCGATGACTCCTGGACTCGGTTCTCGCGGGAGAACGATGGTGAACGTCGATCCCTGTCCGAGGCGGCTCTCGAGCTCGACCCTCCCTCCGTGTGCCTCGGCGATCGCCCGCACGATCGCCAGGCCGAGGCCGCCCCCTCGGTAGCGGCGGTGAGCGCCAGTGCCTCGCGTGAAGCGCTCGAAGATGCGTTCCTGATCGGCCACCGGGACGCCGGCGCCGGTGTCTCGCACCCACAGCAGGGCCTCCTCTTCCGTCAGCGACGTTCCGAGCGCGATGGTGTCTTCCGCCTCGGTGTGCTGCACAGCGTTGTGGGCCAGGTTCATCAGGGCCTCGGTCAGGCGTTGCCGGTCCGCGAAGAACGTGCCCTCGGGTGCCTGGTCGAGCAGCCACAGGCGCGAATCGAGCGCGCTCGCCTTGGCGACGAGCTCGTGGGCGAAGAGCTGCATGTCGATCCACTCCGGCTGCAGGAAGCCGGGGTGCTCCGCCTCCGCGAGCACCTGCAGATCGTCGACGAGCCGCCCCATTCGGTCGAGCTCGTCCATGACGATCGCCACCGTGACCTGCCGCTCCTCGGGGTCCTGCCCGAGCAGCTCGAGATGCCCACGGCAGATCGTGAGCGGGTCGCGCAGCTCGTGGCCGACGCTGTGGAGGAAGCCACGCTGGGTCCGAAGAACTGTCTCGATCCTGTCGAGCATCGCGTTGAAGCTGCGAGCCATCTCGGCCGCCTCGCCCGCCCCGCGAACCTCGATCCGCTGCGTCAGGTCCGCCTGCGAGATCGAGCGCGCGGTGTCCGTGAGCTGCCGTACCGGCGCGAGCACTCGACCCGCGATGAACCAGGCGATCGCCGAGGCAAGGAGGAGGATGCCCAGACCGGCGGCGACGCCGTACGTCTGCAGCTCGGCGATCTCGCTCCTCTCTTCAGCAGGGAGGATGGTGACGACGAAGGCACCGGTATCGTCCCGGAATCGGACTCGCTCAAGCCGGAAATGCGCCTCACCGCGAATCGTGGCGAACCGGCCGGTGGCGGTCTCGGCTTCGCCGGGGTCGTCGCTCGCCCGCCGCTCCCAGTCCGCGAGCACCTCGCTCGGCAGCCGGTCGAGCGGAAACCGCCCCAGCGTCGACGTCCGGTAGAGCTCGCCGTCCACGAAGGAGAGCAGCGCCTCGTCGCGACCGGGGACGTTCCGGGAGAAGTACACGTCGAAGAGCGCCGGTAGGGAGGCGAAGGGCTGGCCTGTCGCGGGGTCGCGGCCGTCGGTCAGGAGCCGGTCGAACTCGAACACCTCTTGCCGGAGCTCGTCGTCGACCTGGTCGTCCAGGCGAATGAGAAGGCTTTGGCGGAACGCGAACATCGCCGCCACTGCGGAGAGCAGGAGGAGAACGACGTAGGCCGCGAGGATCCTCGTGCGGGCGCTCCAGACGGCTCCGAACCGATCCTGGCCCCGCCGGCCTCGACTCTCCGCCGGAGGGACGTGCGGAGGCGCTCCGTGTGTGCGCACCCGGGCTCCGACAGCCACGCCGTTCTCCACCTCGGGCGGTGTCCGTACCGTCACGGTCGAGCGTCCTCAGGTAGACATGTCGGCCTGGCTTGGGCAAGCCTGCAGAGGCGGCCGCCTCGGCGAACGCCGCAAGCCCAGTAGAGCTGGGCAGGGTTCTCCTGAAGAGTAGGGTCGGAGCCGCCGACCGCCCTCGTTGACCGCACGGAGCCTCCCTCGTCCCGTTCGCCGCGTGCTCCGAGTCGGAGTGTGCTCCTTTCTCGAGCCTCTTGCAACTAGAGAACCGGCGAAGGACCGCAGCTTGCGCGCTAGCCGCGGATGTCCTTGATCTGTTCGAACTTCGCCTGCTCGCGCTGCAGCCGCTCGTCCGTCACGGGTACGAGCAACGTCTCCTCCGCGAGCGAGATGGCATTGTCGAGCGCGTACTCCATGAAGGCGCGCACGGCCGGCTCCCGCAAAGCTTCCTTGTTCGCGTAAACGTAGAGCGGTCTTGACAAGGGCGTGTACTCGCCGCCCTGAACGGCCTCGACGGTCGGCGCGACGCAGCCCGAGCCGTCGTCGATCGCGAGCGCCTTCAGCCTGTCCTGGTTCTCGCTGAAGTAGAAGAGCCCGAAGTAGCCCAGACCGCCCTTGGTTTCCGCGACGTTCTCAGCCGTGAGGAAATCGTCCTCGTTCGCGGTGTAGTCGAAGCGGCTCGCACCCTCCTCGCCGACGATCTCGGCCGTGAAGTAGTCGAAGGTTCCGGAGTTCTCGCTGGCTCCGAAGAGCTCGAGCTCCTCAGGCGGGAAGCGAGCGTCCACCTGGCTCCAGCTCTCAACCTCGGAGCCCGGCTCCCAGATCCTGTTGAGCTCATCGGTCGTCAGGCACTCGACCCAGTCGTTCTGAGCATTCACCACGACGGTGACGGCGTCGCTCGCGACCTGGAACTCGATGTACTCGATGCCGCCCGCGCGGCATGCCTGCCTTTCCTCGTCCTCGATCCGCCGTGAGGCGGTCGAGAGGTCGGTCTCGCCTACGCAGAAGCGCTCGAAGCCGCCGCCCGTTCGGGA
>DASQWP010000171.1:0-27280 GCA_035640195.1 Gaiellaceae bacterium
GCGACAAGGCCGACGACGATCCAGAGGCCCTGTCGAAACGCCTTGTCCGGCTCGATCCGGTAGATCATCGTCACGCCGATCGCCGAGAGCAGCCCGCCCAGGGGAAGGAGGAACGGGTCGGCGTCGGGAAGCGAGAAGCGCACGACCAGGTGCCCCGCCACGAAGAGCGCGACGAAGAAGGCGGCATAGGAGAGGGACGCCGTCGAGACGACCTCCTGGCGGGCGATGTAGACGCTCGCGAAGCCGGCCGCGGTCAGAAGCCCGACGACGAAGATGTTGAGGAGCTCGCGCGTCCGGAGGCTCACGTGACCCTCCCTTGACGCTCTGCCCTCACGGTGCCGACCCCACCTCGTACCCGGCGATGCGCGCTCGCGCCTCGTCGTAGGACACGAGATCGTGATCGAAGAGCTCCGTCCGCTCGCCGGCCGAGAGCTGCGACGCGTGGAGGCCGCTCACGTAGCGGGCGCGGTAGAGGCCGACACCCTCGCCGAGGTCGTAGGGGAGGCCCTGGAAGACGGTCACGTTTCCCTCCTCGTCGGCGCCGACGAAGTACGCTCGGGAGAGTCCCCAGAGCGCGCCCGCGAGGACGAGCGCCACGAAGGCGAGGACTAGCGCTGCCCACCCGAGCCGTCGGCGCCAGCGCCGCCGGCGCCGCCGCGGCTCGCGCGCGGGCCTCTCGTCCTCGGGCTCGTCGACCGGCCAGCCCCTGGGTTCGGGAGGCGCGAGGACCGTCGTCTCGGTCGCGCGGAGCGCGGGCGGAACCTCGAGCCCGGAGAGGGTGTCCTCGAGATCCTCGTCCGCGCCGCGTCCGTTCGCAGCCACGAGCGTCTCTTCGAGCGCGGTCGCGTCGCCCTCGACGGCGAAGAGGACGACGGTGACGTTGTCCTCGCCGCCGCCCTTGTTGGCCGCCTTCACCAACGCCCTGGCCGCGTCCTCGAGGGAGCCCGCGCGGGCCACGAGCTCGAGGATGTCCTCGTCGGCGACCATCGTCGTGAGCCCGTCGGAGCAGAGAAGGAAGACGTCGCCGGGGCTGGCCTCGACAGTCATCGTGTCCACGTCCACCTCGGGATCGGTCCCGAGTGCGCGCGTGATCACCGAGCGCTGTGGATGCGTCTCCGCCTCCTCGGGCGTGAGGCGGCCGCTGCGCATGAGATCCGCGACGAGGGAGTGATCCTCGGTGAGCTGCTCGAGCTGCCCGTCACGAAGGCGATACGCGCGCGAGTCGCCCACGTGCCCGATCGTCACGTCTCCGTCCTCGAGGAGGGCGGCGGTGAGCGTGGTCCCCATCCCCGTCGCGCCGGTGTCGGCACGGGCCCGGTCGTAGATGCGCCTGTTGGCCTCCTGCACGAGCGCGCGGAGCCGGTCGTCGGGCGCCAGGTCGTCTGCCTCGTGGAACTCCCGGAATGCCGCTGCGGCGAGCCGCGAGGCGACCTCACCCGCCTGGGCCCCGCCCATGCCGTCGGCGACGGCGAAGAGCGGTGGCTCGAGGACGAAGGCGTCCTCGTTCCGGCGCCGCTTGCGGCCCGGATCGGTCTTGCCCGCGCTGCCCGCCAGCCTCACCGTTCCAGCCTCAGCTCGGTGTCTCCGACCTGGAGGACGTCGCCCTCCCGCAGACGGTGCCGCCCGTCGATGCGCTCGCCGTTCACGAAGGTGCCGTTCGTCGACCCCAGATCGATCACCCATACCCCATCGCGGGCGCTTTCCACCCGGGCGTGGTGGCCGGAGGCGAAGTCGTCCCCGGCGAGGGCGATGCGGTTGTCGCCGGACCGCCCGATCGTGGCCGGCACGGGGCCCGCCTCGAAGGCTTGACCCGCCTCGAGCGCCTTGCTTCGCGTGACGACGAGCCGGACGGGCGGCGGCGGCGCCTCGCCGCGCGCCCTGGCCGCTTGCGCCGGCGCCATGACGAAGCTCTCCTGCGGCGGCGCGGCGCGCAGGTCGCGCGAGGCGGACCGGATCACCCGCCAGATGAAGAGATAGAGCAGGACGATGAAGGCGGCCTGGAGCGCGAGGAGGATCGGCTCGACGGACACGGTCTAGACGGTCGATTCTCGAGCGATCATCTAAGAAGGCTCGAAGCGGAGCTCGGTCGTGCCTACGACGATCGCGTCGTCGGGCTCGAGGCGCGCTCTCTCGACCCGTTTACCGTTCACCTCCACCCCGTTCGTCGAGCCCAGGTCGACGATCCACCACGTCCCCTTCTCCTCGCGCACCTCGGCGTGGCGGCGGGAGACGTTCGGGTCGTCCACGGTGAGGTCGCACTCGCGTGAGCGGCCGATGAGAACCGACTCCTTGGAGAGCTCATGGCGCTTGCCGGCGAGCGTGAGGACGGGCGGCGTGCGCGCCAGGTCGAGCGCAGCAGCGTCCTCCGCCGAGACCGCCTCGGTCGACGCGGCAGGCGGCCTGTAGATCCTGGTCTCCCCCGGCTCGTCCTGCGGCGTCACCTCGGGCGGCGCCCCGGCAGCGCCGCGCCCCGGTTGCGCCATGCGGGTGGCGATGCCGAACTCGCCGACGTGGAGGTCGTCGTCCTCCTCCATGAGGACGCGGGGAGTGGTGAGGAGCGCGTACCCCTCGCGGCGGGCGTGCTCGGAGAGATAGTCCGAGAGCTCGGTGAGGAGCGAGTCCTCGTAGGTCGAGAACTGCTCGCGGTCGCTCGGGGCGAGGTACAGCGTGTACTCGTTCGGCACGTAGACCCGCGAGACGGAGATGGACTTGTGGTCGTCCATCTCCTTGGCGAGCTTGCGCGCGAGCTCCACGGGCTGGACGTGGGAGCGGAACGCACGACCGAACACCCCCTCGACGAGGGACTCGATGCGGTGCTCGATGCTCCTGAGGACGCTCATGGGGCGACGGGCGATATGCCCGCCGCCATGCTAACCACGCGCCCTGATCAGCGGATACGCCAAGAGCGCCGTTGCGGCGCACGCCCCGAGGGCCAGCCCGAGCGCCTCCACGCCGCCGCCCACGGGGAGCGGCGCGAGCAGGAGCGCGGCGAGGAAGAGAGCGCCCCACCCCCCGATCCAGCGGAGGTCGCGAGCGCGCGCGAGAGGCGCCGTCACGGCAGCCGCCGCGAGGACGAGCGCCGCCACGGGCAGGGCAGGGTGCTCGCCGACCGCACGGAGGACGGCGTCCAGGACGGCGCCGGGGCTCTCGCTCCCCGCGAGCCCGGCGGCGAGGGGCGGCTCTCCGGTCAGCGGCACGGGCGAGCGGGTGAGCACGGAGGCGGCGAGGGCGGTGAGGACAGAGGCCACGGCAAGCGCCGCCCGCCGAAGGGCTCCCCGCGCCCGGAGGGCGACGAGGGGAAGGAGCGCCAGGGCATGGAGAGGTGCGAGCAGGGGGCCGGCGAGGAAGAAGAGGCCCGTCCGAGCGTCGCGGGCGAAGAGAAGAAACCAGGCAAACGCGACCGGGACGTAGGCGACCGAGGCGCCGAGGGCCAGGTTCCCCAGCGGGAGGACGGGCATGGCGAGCGCGAAGGCGAGCCCGACCGTCGGGCTCCCGAGCGCGGCGAGCGCGGCGAGCGCCCCCAGGAGGAAGGGCCAGCCGGCGGGGAAGAACGGAAGGACGAGC
Source organism: Gaiellaceae bacterium (assembly GCA_035640195.1). Classification (GTDB taxonomy): domain Bacteria; phylum Actinomycetota; class Thermoleophilia; order Gaiellales; family Gaiellaceae; genus DASQWP01. Next base: position 3,565 of record DASQWP010000171.1, read on the forward strand.
GTCGTTCCCGCCGCGACGACGCCCGCCAGTGCGGCGGGCAGGACGCGCTCGCGGAGCGTGCTGCGCGACGTCACGCCTCGCGTGCGCTGCGTCCGCTCCTCGGCGGCGGTGCGCAGCCAGTGGGCGGCCGCCTTCGGGCGCGGCCGGCGCTTCGGGTCGAGGTCGAGCATGCGGTCGACGGCGCGTGAGAGCTTCCGGGGCAGATCGGGGCGCACGGCCGCAAGGGGCGGCGCCCCAGCCTCGACGCGCCGGGCGGTCTCGAGCGGAGAGATGGCCCAGAAGGGATGACGGCCGGCGAGGGCCTCCCAGAGGAGGACGCCGACCGCCCAGACGTCCGCGGCTCCCGTCGCCTCGTGTCCTGCGAGCCGCTCGGGGGCGATGTACCCGAGCGTGCCGGGGACGTCGCCGACGGCGGTCAGGGTGTCCGCGTGGTCGATGCGCGCCAGCCCGAAGTCGAGCAGGCGGACGGAGACGGCCTCACCCTCTTCGAGGATGACGTTGGCCGGCTTCACGTCGCGGTGGACGACGCCCTTCCCGTGCGCGTGGGCGAGCGCCTCGAGCACCTGGGAGCCGGCCTCGACGGCCGTCGCGTCGTCGAGGCCGCCGCCGCGCAGAAGCTCCCGGAGCGTGTGGCCGCGGACGTACGGGTAGGCGACGTAGACGTGACGATCGTCCCGGTCGAGCGCGAGCGCCCGCAGGCAGTGCGGGTGGCGCAACCGGGTCGCCGCCTCCACCTCCCGCTCCGCGCGCGATCCGGCTTTCCCCTCGCGAGGGACGATCTTGAGGGCGACGTCGCGGGCGGCGTGCTCGTCGCGCACGAGCCAGACCGACCCGGAGCCGCCGCTGCCGAGCGGTCGCAGGGGCCGATAGCGGCCGAGGACGAGATCGCGCGGGTGCAGGGCGACGGCGTGCTCCATCGGCCTCGCGCTCTTTGCGTTTCGGCTGCAAACTCCTGCAATCGCCGAGCCTGCTGGTAGACTCGACCACTTCCTCGACCCCCTTGAGGGACGTGTTCGAGCGCGAAACCCCACCCCGGACCGATCCGCAGACGGACATCGAGTTCGACTTCTTCGACGAGTCGCCGACCGCGGAGGGGGCGACGCGAGAAGGCGCGCCGCCGCGACGGCGCCGCCGGCTTCCGACGCGGCCGCCGACACCGCCGGGAGGTCCGCAACTCCACCGACTCGGAATCCTCATCGCGGGTGCGATCGTGCTCGCCGTCATCCTCATCTTCGCCGTGAACGCCTGTCGCTCCAACCAGAAGCAGGCGGAATATCGCGACTACATGGCGGCAGTCGGCGAGATCGCCGCGGAGTCGGAGAACCTCGGCAAGCAATTGAACAACCGGCTGACGACGCCGGGGATCCAGCTGGGAGACCTTCGCGGCGACGTCGAGGGCCTCGCCGAGCAGCAGGAGCAGATCCTTCGCCGTGCCCAGGAGCTGACGCCGCCCGGGCCGCTGGTCGAGCAGCAGCAGAGCCTGATCCAGGCGCTCCAGTTCCGGGTGAGCGGCCTCGAGGGCCTGGCCAGCGCCTTCGCGCAGGTGGCTCAGGACGAGAACGTCCAGGAGTCGGCCGCCGGGCTCGCGCAACAGTCGAGCAGACTCGTATCGAGTGACGTGGTCTACGACGACCTCTTCAGGACGCCCGCCGAGCGGGTGCTCGAGCAGCAGGGCGTCACCGACGTCCCCGTTCCCGACTCTGACTTCATCGCAAGCCTCGACCTCGTCAGCCCGAGCGGCTGGGAGCTCGCCGCGCGGCGGCTGACGCAAGGTCCGACCGAGGGCGCGCTGCGCGGCAACGGAATCGCCGGCGTGCGTGTGCAGCCGGGCGGCGAGACGCTTTCGGCGGGCGAGGACAACACGGTGCTCGCATCGCAGCGCCTCAGGTTCGAGGTGCTCGTCGAGAACTCGGGAGAGACCCAGGAGACGCAGGTGCCGGTGACTTTGACCATCCAGCAGGATCCCGTCATCCGCAAGCGTCAGGTGATCCAGATCATCAATCCCGGCCAGACGAGGGTAGTTTCCTTCGGTGACCTCGACCCGATCCAGTTCACCGCTCGCACGACGATGAGGGTGATCGTGGAGCCGGTGTCCGGCGAGAGCAACACGGGGAACAACACCGCCGAATACTCAGTGATCTTCACGCTAGATTAGGTGCTTGTCATGGCCTCGGAGCTCTCCGACGCCGCACCCTGGATCGCCATCGGAGCCGCCGCCGCGGCCGCCGTCGCTCTCGTGCTCGCGCTCGCGTTCTACCTCAAGCTCCGGGCCGTGCGGAAGGCGCAGGAGGTCATGCTCGGAACGGGCAAGGACGACCTCGTCAACTTCGCCGTCTCGCTCCAGACCCGGATCGACGATCTCCACCGAGTCGTCGACGAGGTCGCGGCCGGGCTCTCGCGAATCGACCGGCGCGTGGACGGCTGCCTCTCGCACACGTCCCTCGTGCGCTACGACGCCTACGAGGACGCCGGCGGGCACCAGTCCGCCTCGCTCGCCTTCCTCGACGCCGCGCGGTCGGGCCTCGTCATGACCGCGATCCAGGGTCGCGACTACGCGCGCATCTACGTGAAGCAGCTCGACCGGGGGCGCGCCCTCATCGCGCTGTCCCCGGAGGAGCAGGAGGCGGTCGAGCGGGCGATGACCCACTAGAGTCCGTGGGGCCGTGACGTACCGCAAGGCCGAGATCCGCCCGTTTCGTCCCGACGACGAGCCGCTCCTCTTCGGGCTGGCGAGCCTCGACCGCGGCGCGGACGAGCGGACGCTCGCAGTGCTCGAGCGGGAAACGGTCTTCGTGGCCGAGGTGGAGGGCGCGGCCGCCGGGTACGTGGCGCTCGACGTCCGTGACGAGGGCTGCCGGGTCGATCAGCTCTTCGTCAGCCCCGAGCACGAGGCCGAGGGCGTCGGACGGCAGCTGATCGAGTTCGCGGAGGGGTACGCGATCTACCGCGGTGCGCGGGCTCTCCGGGTCGTGGTCGAGGGTGGGAATGCACGGGCGGAGAGCTTCTACCGAGGCCGCGGTTTCGTCTCTGCGGGGGAGGGGCTGCTCGAGCTCGTGCTGCCGCAGCGCTAGCTCGTGTCCTCGGTCCCGGCGGCTACGATTTGGCGCGATGCAGCAGGTCCTCGTGCTGAACGCGAGCTACGAGCCACTGAACGTGTGCTCGGTTCGACGCGCGCACGTCCTCGTCTTCAAGGGCAGGGCCGAGGTTATCGAGGAGCTGAAGCAGCCGCTCCGGTCGGCCACCAGCACGTTTCCCTGGCCGCACGTGATCCGGCTCCTGCACTTCGTCCGCGTGCCGCGCGCGGTCAAGCGCAAGATCTCCCGACGAGCGCTCTTCGCGCGTGACGACCATCGCTGCGTCTACTGCGGCTCGACGAGCCGGCTGACGCTCGACCACGTCGTGCCACGGAGTCGAGGAGGCGACTCCGTCTGGGAGAACGTCGTCACCTCCTGCGCTCCCTGCAACCTGCGCAAGGGCAACCGCCTGCCGCACGAGGTGGAGATGCGGCTGCTCGTGACGCCGAGCGCGCCGACGCCGGCGCTCTTCGTCACCCTCTCGGCGCCGCGCGTCCCCGACCGCTGGCAGCCCTACCTGGCCGCGTTCGCTTAGCCCACGCGGGCTGAGACGTCCCTACGAGACAGGTCCCGGTGCCTGGCACCGGGACCTGTCCGTCGTGCCATTAGGCGTCGTAGTAGAGGGCGAACTCGGCCGGGTGAGGCCGGAGGGCGACGACGTCGACCTCGTTCTGGCGCTTGTAGTCGATCCAGGTGCGGATGAGGTCCTCGCTGAAGACGCCGCCGCGGAGGAGGAACTCCTGGTCGTGCTCGAGAGCGTCGAGCGCCTCCGCGAGCGAGCCCGGCACCTGCGCCACCGGCGCCTCGTGCTCGAAGAGGTCGAAGTCGGCCGGGTCGCCGGGGTCCAGCCCCTTCTCGATCCCGTCGAGCCCCGCCTGGAGCATCGCCGCGAACGCCAGGTACGGGTTCGCCGTCGCGTCGGGGCAGCGAAATTCGATCCGCTTCGCCTTCGCCGAGTCCGAGTACATCGGGACCCGGATCGCGGCCGAGCGGTTGCGCTTCGAGTAGACCAGGTTCACGGGCGCCTCGTAGCCGGGCACGAGCCGCCGGTACGAGTTCGTCGTCGGAGCGCAGAAGGCGAGGAGCGCCGGCGCGTGCATGAGGAGCCCGCCCACGTACGCCCGCGCGAGCTGGGAGAGCCCTGCGTAGCCGGACCGGTCGGAGAAGAGCGGCGTCCCTTCCTTCCAGAGGGACTGGTGCGTGTGCATGCCGGAGCCGTTGTCGCCGAAGATCGGCTTCGGCATGAAGGTGACGCTCTTCCCGGCCGCGCGGGCCACGTTTCGGACCACGTACTTGTAGGTCATGACCTGGTCGGCCATGCGCGTGAGCGTCCCGTAACGCAGGTCGACCTCGCACTGGCCGCCCGAGGCCACCTCGTGGTGGTGGAACTCGCAGGGGATGCCGACGCGCTCGAGCGTGAGAACGATCTCGGTGCGAAGGTCGTGGAGCGTGTCGTGTGGCGCGGGCGGGAAGTAACCGCCCTTCTCCCTCACCGTGTAGCCGAGCCCGGGCCGGCCGGAGTTCCAGTGACCCTCGGCCGAGTCGAGCGCGTAATGGGAGCGATTCGGAGCGAGCTCGTACGAGACCTCGTCGAAGACGAAGAACTCACACTCCGGGCCGAAGTTGGCGGTGTCGGCGATCCCGGTCTCGCACAAGCGCTCCTCCGCCCTGCGAGCGACGCGCCGGGGGTCGCGCCCGTACGCCTCGCCCGTCGTCGGGTCGACGATCTCGCAGACGAGCGAGAGCGTGGGCGCGGCCGCGAACGGGTCGAGCACCGCGGACGCCGGATCCGGCAGCAGGAGCATGTCGCTCTCGGCGATGCCCTGCCAGCCGCGGATGGAGGAGCCGTCGAAGCCGAGCCCCTCGCTGAAGGCTTCCGTCCCGAAGGCGGTCACGGGGAGCGTCATGTGCTGCCAGGCCCCGAGGAGGTCACAGAACTTGAGGTCGACCATCTGCGCCTTCTTCTCGAAGGCCCACGCGACGGCCTCTTCCGCCTCGGGCTTCGTCCCGTTCGCCAGGTACTCCCTGGCCTCGATCTCCTGCATCCGCGCCTCCTTCCGGTCCAAACAAAAAGGCCCCGGGGGTCGTAGAGACCTCCGAGGCTCCGTCGCCTGCCGCGCGCGCCGTCCTCGACGCTCGCACACCGACCCTAGCGCGCCGGGTGGACGGACACCACCCCCAGAGGTATGGTTCGGCGCAGCATGTCTCCGTTCAGAGTCTGAGACACCAGGTGCCGGGGCCCTCCTAGGCCCGCTTTCAGCCTGCCGTTCGACTCGACTCGACCTTCGATCTTCCAGGAGCATGCATGACCACTGCCGTTGAAATCCTCGACCTTCGCAAGGAGTTCCTCCGCCGGGAGGGCCGCGCGCTGCGCCGCCGGCGCGTGGCGGCGCTCAAGGACGTCTCCTTCACCGTCGAGCGGGGCGAGTGCGTCGCGGTCCTGGGCCAGAACGGCTCCGGCAAGTCGACGCTGATACGACTCCTCGCGACCCTTCTACTCGCCGACGGCGGCAGCGCCCGCGTCTTCGGGCACGACGTCGCCGGCGACCCGCGCGCAGTGCGCCGGCTCGTCAACCGCGTGTCGGTCGAAGCCTCGTTCTTCAAGAAGATGTCGTCGGCCGAGAACCTCGCCTACGCCGCGCGGTTCTACGGCATGACGCCGCGCGACACGGGCGCCCGCATCCCCGAGATCCTCGAGCGGGTCGGCTTTCCGGTCGAGCGCCGCCGTGAATCGATGGAGAACCTTTCGCGCGGGATGCAGCAGAAGGTCGCGCTTGCGCGGGCCCTGCTCACGGCTCCCGTCCTGCTGCTCCTGGACGAGCCGACGACCGGGCTCGACCCGCGCTCGAAGCTCGAGGTGCAGGAGTTCATCCGCGAGCTGCGGCGCGTCCACGACGCGACCATCCTCCTCTGCACGCACGACCTCGACGAGGCCGAGCTCCTCGCCGACCGCGTCGGCATCCTCGACCGCGGCGGGCTGCTCTGCCTGGGGACGCCGGAGGAGCTCAGGCGCCGCTACGGCGTCGCCACCCTCGAGGAGGCCTTCTTCGCCGCGACCGGGCGCTCGCTGGAGGACGAGGACGACGACGAGGGAGGCGGGGAGAGCTGATGCCGGGCGCCGCCTCCCCGCTCCGCGCGGAGCTCGTCGCCCTCGGGGGCGTCGTCGAGCGAAACGTCTACCTCGTCAGACGCTACATCTGGTGGGACCTGGCGTTCTTCGTCTGGACGATCGCCAACACGCTCACGATCGTCTTCATCGCGGAGGGCATCGAGGCGGCCGGCGGCCGGATCGACGTCAACCGGGTGACGACCGTGCTCCTGATCGGCGCGGTCATCTGGGCGTACCTGGGGATCATCTTCGAGGTGCTCACCGAGACCGTGGCCTGGGAGCGCTGGGAGGGCACGATTGAGTACACGTTCATGGCTCCGCTCGCCCGGCCGGTCCACCTCGCGGGAATGGGGCTCTTCGCCATCGCCTACGGGCTCGTGCGCGCCGTTCTGCTCTTCGGCGTCGTCGCGTTCTTCTTCGAGCTCGAGATGCCCCAGGCGGACTTCCTCGCCGCGCTCCTCATCCTCGGGGTCGCGTCCATCTCCTTCGTCGGGATCGGGATGATGACCGCAGTCCTCCCTCTCATCTCGCCCGAGAAGGGCACGCAGCTCGGCTTCATCGCTCAGGGGGTCCTGCTCGTCGTCTCCGGCGTCTACTACGACGTCTCGGTCCTGCCCGGCTGGATGCAGGCCGTCTCCGTGATCTCGCCCGCGACCTACGCGCTCGACGGCATCCGGGACTCGATCCTGGAGGGAGCGGGAGTCGGCGCCGTCTGGGACGAGGTCTGGCCGCTGCTCCTGATCGGAGCCGTCTCCGTGCCCGCCGGCCTGCTGGTCTTCCGGGCCGGCGAGCAGTACGCCAAGCGCCACGGCAAGCTGAAGAGGTCGGGGTGATCGGCCGTGCGGCGGCTCGACCCCTACCGCACCTGGCTTCTGTACATCGGCGTCTGGGCGCTCGCACGGTCGCTCGGCTGGACGGTTGCGGCCGTCTACTTCGTCCGCGAGGTCGGGATGACTCCGCTCGAGCTCGTGCTCGTCGGCACGGCGCTCGAGGTCGCGTACTTCCTCTTCGAGGTCCCGACCGGCGTCGTCGCGGACATGTACGGCCGCCGTGCCTCCGTCATCCTCGGCCAGGTGCTCATGGGCACGGCCTTCTTCCTCACCGGCGCCTTCGCCGACGTCGGGGTGATCCTCGCGGCCGCCGCGCTCATGGGCTTCGGCTGGACGTTCAAGAGCGGCGCCGAGGACGCATGGCTCGCCGACGAGATCGGCCCGGAGGGTCTCGCGCGCGCCTACCAGCGCGGAGCGCAGGTGGCACGGGCGCTCGCTCTCGCGGGCATCGCCGGCGCCGTGGCTCTCGGCCTGGTCGACCTGCGCCTCCCCCTCGTTGCGGCCGGGGTCGTGCTCGTCGTCCTCGGCCTCCTCCTGGCCGCGCTCATGCCGGAGACGGGCTTTCGCCCGGCCCCGCGCCAGGAGGTTCGCGCGCTCCGCTCGATGGTCGAGACCACCCGCGCAGGCGGACGGCTCGTGCGGGCCCGACCCATGCTCCTGCTCATCGTCGGGATCACCTTCTTCGGCGGAATGTGGAGCGAGGGATTCGACCGCCTCTGGGAAGCGCAACTCCTGCTCGAGGTCGGCGTTCCGGAGCTCGCGGGGCTCGATCCGATCGTGTGGTTCGGCGTGCTCAACGCCGGGACGCTCCTGCTCGCGCTCGCGGTGGCCCAGCCGCTCGCCCGGCGCTTCGAGCGAGCCGGCCGGCGCGGCATGGCGCGCACGCTCCTCGGCCTCGACTCGGCCCTCATCGCGGGGACCCTGGTCTTCGCCTTCGCCGGCAGCTTCGCGCTCGCGGTGGCCGCCTTCTGGGCCGTGGAGGTCGCGCGCGAGCTCTCGCAGCCCGTCCACTCGACCTGGCTGAACGCGAACATCGACGACTCACGCGTCCGCGCGACCGTCATCTCGATCACGAACCTAGGCGACTCCGCGGGAGAGTGGGGCGGCGGCCCGGCGCTCGGGGCGATCGGGTCGTCGTTCGGCGTCCGCGCGGCGCTGGCGGCCGGCGCCGCCGCGCTCTCCCCTGCCCTCTGGCTCTATGCGCGCGCCCTTCGCCGCGAGGGCCTCGCGCCCACCGCCGAGCCTGCGTAGTTCGGCCGGGTTCTCGTATAGACTCGGGAGGTCATTCGAGGCGACGAGGCCTCGGGCGCAGAGCGCCCGGGGCTCTTTGCATTTAAGGAGGCGAACGTGGCGCAGATGGAGAAAGCGGGAAGGGCGACGAGCGATCCGGAGCTGCGGGGGGCGGTTCTGGAGCGCGTCCAGAGGGAGAACGTCGAGTTCGTCCACCTCTGGTTCACGGACATCGAGGGCCACCTGAAGAGCTTCGCCGTCATGATGGACGAGCTCGAGGGCGCCCTCGACGACGGGATGGGCTTCGACGGCTCCTCCATCTCCGGCTTCAACGCCATCGAGGAGTCGGACATGGTCGCCATTCCCGACCCCACGACCTTTCAGCTCATGCCCAACGGCGGGCACGTCGTGGCCCGCATGATCTGCGACGTCGTCACGCCCGAGGGCGATCCCTACGACGGCGACCCCCGCCACGTCCTGCGGCTGGCTCTCGAGCGCATGCGGAGCATGGGCTTCGACACGTTCAACGTAGGCCCGGAGCTCGAGTACTTCCTCTTCAAGGACGACCGGGGCACCGAGACGCTCGACGAAGGCGGCTACTTCGCCATGACGACGCTCGATGCGGCCAGCGACCTGCGCCACGACACGGTGAAGGCGCTCGAGTCCATGGGGATCCCGATCGAGTACGTCCATCACGAGGTCGGCCCCTCGCAGCACGAGATCGACATGCGGTTCGCGCCGGCGCTCGAGATGGCGGACCACACCCTCACGTACCGGCTCGTGGTCAAGGAGATCGCCAAGAAGGCCGGCTATCACGCGACGTTCATGCCGAAGCCGATCTTCGGCGAGAACGGCTCCGGCATGCACACACACCAGTCGCTCTTCGCCGACGGCAACAACGCGTTCTTCGACGCCGACGACGAGTGGCACCTCTCCGAGGTTGGCAAGGCCTTCATCGCCGGCCAGCTCCAGCACGCCCGCGAGATCTCTGCCATCTTCGCCCAGTGGGTCAACTCGTACAAGCGGCTCGTGCCGGGCTACGAAGCGCCGGTGTACTGCGCCTGGTCGCGGCGGAACCGCTCTGCCCTCATCCGCATCCCGCTCTACAAGCCGGGCAACGAGCAGGCCACCCGCGCCGAGATCCGCTGTCCGGACCCGGCTTGCAACCCCTACCTCGCGTTCGCCGCGCTCCTCCACGCCGGGCTCGAGGGGATCGAGAAGGGCTACGAGCTGCCGCCCCCGATGGAGCAGAACCTCTACCACCTGACGGCCGAGCAGCGAAGGGAGCGCGGCATCGTCGGGCTCCCGGAGACGCTCGGGGAGGCAATCGACGAGCTGGCCGGCTCCGACCTCGCGCGGCGGGCGCTCGGCCCGCACATCTTCGGGCGCTATGTCGAGCTCAAGCGCAAGGAGTGGGACGACTACCGCGTGCAGCTGACTCCGTGGGAACTGGAGAAGTACCTCCCGGCGTTGTAGAATCCGGGCGGTGTCGCCGCTTCCCTGTTGAAGCGGGGGACTGACTGACGGCCGACTGCGAGCCGCTTCCCTGAGCGGCTCGTGGTCGTTAAGGAGCCGATGAGCTGGCGCTCGCTCGAGACCGGGAGCCCCACATCGCTCGGCTCGCAACGGAGCGCTTCGAGGCGGCGGGCATCGCCCTCCTGGGGAGCGTGCGCAGGGACGGCTCGCCGCGGATCAGCCCTGTGGAGCCGCACGTGGCCGCGGGACACCTTCTCTTCGGCGCCATGTCCTGGTCCGGGAAGGCGCGAGATCTGGCGCGAGACCCGCGCTGCGTGCTCCACAGCGCGGTCTCGGACCCCGGCGGCTCGGAGGGCGAGCTGAAGCTCTACGGCCGGGCCGAGGAGGTCGAGGATGCAGAGGTCCGGGAGGCTCCCGTCAAGGCCTGGTGGGTGGGGCGGCCGCGCGAGGACGCACGCGTCTTCTCCTTGCGGATCGAGCGGGCCGTCTTCGTCAGCTGGGATGCCGAGCGCGGCGTCATGAACACGCGGCTGTGGTCGCCGGCGGCCGGCGAGAGCGAGGTCGAACGGAGCTACCCGTGAGTCAGGCCGCCAGGCCGACGCGCTCGACGGCGGCCTGGAGCGCCGCCTCGAGCTCGCCGAGCCCGAAGGGCTTCACCAGGTAGGCGACCGGCCCCAGCCGGCGCGAGTGAGGGCTGGGGGGATAGATGCTCGCGCAGACGATCGGGATGTCCTCGCGCTCGAGCCGCAGGATCTGCGCCGCCGCAAGCGCGCGCGGGTCTGCCGGCTCGATTACGAGCACGTCGACGGCAGCGTTCCGGAAGCCCGAGCCGCCGTCCTCCTCCGGGAAGACCGCCTCGTGGCCGAGGCGGCCGACGACGTGACCGAGCAGGCGCCGCACCTCGGGGTGGGGCTCGCAGACGAGGATGGTGGCCACGGGTACATCATCGGCCAGGAACGCGCGAACGTCGTCGGCATCTGGTATGGAGACGGTATGAAGCGCGGCCGGATCCTCGTGGTGGACGATGACGCCGACATCAGGAGCCTCGTCCGGGAGCTCCTCGGACGCCAGGGGTACGACGTGCAGGAGGCCTCGAACGGGCGCGACGGGCTACGCGCCTTCTACGCGAGCTCCCCGGACCTCGTCGTCCTCGACGTCTCCATGCCGGAGCTGGACGGCTGGCAGACCCTCGAGCGGATCAGGGACCTCTCCGACGTCCCCGTCGTCATGCTCACGGCGCGAGCAGCCGAGCTCGAGAAGGTGCGCGGCCTCAAGGCCGGCGCCGACGACTACGTCACGAAGCCGTTCGGGCGCCAGGAGCTGCTCGCCCGCGTGGAAGCCTTGCTCCGCCGCGCGGGCCCGCGCGTGGAGGCCCCGGACCGGTACAGCGACAGCCTCGTGAGCGTCGACTTCGCGCAGCGGAGCGTCTCCGTGCGCGGACAGGACGTGACGCTGACGCCGCTCGAGTTCCGGCTCCTGGGCGCCTTCGTCCGGCATCCGAACCAGGTGCTGGGCCACGAGCAGCTGCTCGAGCTCGTGTGGGGGGACTCGCTTGCGGCTTCGCGCGACCAGGTGAAGCTGTACGTCGGCTACCTGCGCCGGAAGCTCGAAGCCTGCGGCGCCGACCCGGGCGTCGTCGAGACGGTGCGGGGCTTCGGCTATCGCTACCGGGCGAGCGCCGCCTGAACCCGCCTGCCCAGCTCCTGGGGGCTGAAGGGCTTCGTGACGTAGTCGTCCGCCCCCGCTGCAACGCCCTCCTGCAGATCCGTTTCCTGCACGCGGGCCGTGAGCAGGATGACGGCCGTCGCGCGAGTGCCGTCGTGCCCGCGTAGCCTGCGAGTGACCTCGTAGCCGTCGAGGCGCGGCATCGTCACGTCGAGGACGGCCACGTCGGGCGCCCGCTCGAGGGCAAGGTCGAGCGCGGTCTGCCCGTCGAAGGCGCCCACGACCTCGAAGCCCTCTCGCTCGAGCCGGAGGCGCACGAGCATCAGGATGTCCGGGTCGTCGTCGGCGACGAGGACGAGCGGGCGGCGAGCAGGGATCACAGCGCCACCGCCACCTGCTCGCGCTCGCTCACCTGCTGCCCCAGGGGAAGCTTCACGCGGAAGGTCGTGCCCACGTCCTCCTCGCTCTCGACCTCGATCTCGCCGCCGTGGGCCTCGACGATCGCCTTGGAGATCGCGAGGCCGAGGCCGGTTCCCTGGATCGCCTGCTCGGTGGCCGTCGAGGTCCGGAAGAACCGTTGGAACAGAAACTGCTGCTCGGCGGCCGGAATCCCGATGCCGCTGTCGCGCACCTCGAGCACGGCGCGCGACTCGAGGGAGCGAACGCGGACGTCGACGCGGCCGCCCGAGTGGGTGAACTTGACCGCGTTCGAGACGAGGTTGTCGAGAAGCTGGCCGATGCGGGCGCGGTCGCCGGCCAGGAGCGGGACCGTGTCCGTCGCGAGGGTCAAGGCGACGTCCTTCTCCTCCGCGGCGGGGCGGGCCGCCTCGACGCTCTCCGAGGCCAGGGCGCCGAGGTCGAGGTCGCCCACCTCGAGGGCCAGCTTGCCCGCCTCGATCTGCGCCAGGAAGAGGAGATCGCCGACGAGGTGGAGCAGCCGGTGCGAGTTGCGCTCGACGACGCCGAGGAACTGGCGCTGGTCGTCCGTGAGCTCGCCGGCCTCGCCGTCGAGGAGGAGCTCGGTGTAGCCCCGGATCGACGTGAGCGGCGTGCGCAGCTCGTGGGAGACGAGGGCGATGAACTCGTCCTTCAGCCGGTCGAGCTCCCGCAGGCGCTCGTTCTGGTCGGCGAGGTCCCTGCGGGCCGCCTCGCGCTCGGCCTCGACCTGCATGCGCTCGGTGACGTCACGGTCGGTGCCCCGGAAGCCGCGGAGGGCGCCGGTGGCGGCATCCAGGATCGGCGCTGCGCTGCTCTCCAGGGAGCGATAGGAGCCGTCCGCGTGCCGCCAGCGGAGGACGAGGTCCGACCAGCCCTCCTTCCGCTCGACGAGCCCGCGGAGCTCGAGGTCGACAGATTCACGGTCCTCCGGATGCAGCAGCTCGAGCGAGTCGCCGCCGACGAGCTCCTCGGGACGGCGGCCGAGGATCCGGACGATCGCCGGGTTGCTGTAGGTGAGGACGCCGTGCTCGTCGATCTCCCACACCCACTCGGCCGTGGTCTCTACGATCGCGCGAAACTTCGCCTCGCTGTCGGCGAGCGCCTCCTCTGCCCGCCGACGCTCCTCGAGCTCGTCCTGCGCGGCCGCGTAGAGACGCGCGTTCTCGAGCGCGAGGGAAGCCAGGTGGCCGATGCGGCGGAGGAGACCGACCTCCGCCTTGCTGAACGGAGCGCCGCCCGCGACGCGAGCCATGCCGATCACGCCGACCACCTGAGCCTCCGAGCGGATGGGCACGCCGACGACACCGTGGAAGCCCGCGTCCTCGAAGTCCCTGCTGCGGCCCGGCCACGTGGCGTAGTCGTCGACGGCGAGCGGCTCGCCCGTCTCCCACACTCGGCCGGCGAGGCCCTGGCCGCGGCCCAGGCGGTAGCCGACGCTGGACTCGAACATCCCGCGCCCGAGCCGGGCGGTCAGCTCGTCGCCGTCGACGAGGTAGAGATAGCCGTGCTCGGACTCGAGGAGCTCGCACGCGCGGGCGAGGATGGTCTCGAGCACGTCTCCGACGTCGAGCCGGTCGATCAGGCCGAGCGCGGTCTCGTGCAGCGCGCTGAGCTCCCGGTTGTGCAGCCGCAGCTTCTCCTCGGCCCGCTTCCGCTCGGTGATGTCGAGCAGGAAGCCCTGGGCGTGCAGCGGCCGGCCCGTGTCGTCGTCGCGTGCGATCATCACGTGGTCCTGCACCCAGACGACGCGCCCGTCCTTGGCCAGGAGACGGTACTCGGACGCGAAGGACGTCCCGCTCGAGTACGCGCGGGAATGCTGCGCGAGCACGCGCTCGCGGTCCTCCGGATGGAGCACCTTGGGAAAGAACTCGGCGTCGCTGAGCCACGCGACGGCCGGGTAGCCGAGGAGGTCTTCGACCTGAGGGCTGATATAGATCGAGGAGCTCGACGCGTCGAGATGGTCGATGTAGGTCACGAGCGGGAGCTGCTCGATCAGGCTCCGGTAGCCGCGTTCCGCCGCGCTCAACCTGCGTTCGGCGTTCTCTCGCTCCTCGAGTGCGCGCCCGAGCTCGCCGGCGTGCTCGGACAGGCGCTTGTTGCGCATGTCGAGAGCCTTCGTGACCTGGCGGAGGATGGGGAGGAGCGTCGCGTAGAGGAGGAGGAGCGCGAGTCCCAGTGCGACGCCGACGGGAGTCATCGTGGCGCTTACGTCGCTCGTGACCGGCCCGTAGTCGAGGTACATCTCGAGAGCCGCCACCGGTTCCCCCTCGCGGAGGAGGGGCACGAGCGCCTCGATCGTCTTCAGGTCCTTCCGTCCGCCCTCTTCCTCGAGGTTCGTGACCTCACGGAGCGTCCGGCCGGAGAACGCCGCGGCCAGTTCGGCGGGCTCGCTCGAGCGCGCTCCGATGATCGCGTGGTCGTTCGAGTACGCGACGACGCCCTTCGGCGTCCAGAGCTTGACGAGCACGAGGTCGTGCGAGAGCTCGTCGGCGAAGGCGCGGTCGAGCGCTCGTGCGCGCTGATCCGAGACTGGGCCGCGCAGGTCGGACGGCCTGACCTGGGCGCCGGCGCGGGCGGCGACTCGCTCGCCGCGCGCGGCCAGCTCCCGCTCGGCGCGGCTCTGGGTCTCGGCCCGGACGACCCAGAAGATGCCGAGGCCCGCGGCGAGCAGCGCGAGCGCGCTGTAGAACGCGAAGCGCAGGACGAGACGCGGCGGCCTCTCGGAACCCGGCGGTAGGGCGGTCACGTCCTCGTTATCGGTGTCGCGAACCCCTCGCTTAAGCTTGGCCTATGGATCGTTCCGCCCGCCATCTACGCCTGCTCACCGAGACGATCGCGGCCGTCAACTCGACGCTCGACCTCGACGAGGTCTTCGAGCTGATCGCGCACAAGGTGGCCGAGGCGCTCGAGACCGACGCGTGCTTCGTGTACCTCTACGACGAGGGCGCGGACGAGCTCGTCCTCCGGGCGTCCTTCGGGACGCGGGTGGAGCAGATGACGCGCGTCCCGAAGATGCGGCCTGGGGAAGGCATCACGGGCACGGCGGCGGCCGAGCGGCGCCCGGTCATGATCGCCCGCGACGCCCACCTGGACCCGCGCTTCAAGCGCTTCCCGAACCTGCGCGAGGAGCAGTACCAGTCCATCCTCGCCGTGCCCATCCTCGCCCGGGAGCGCCTCGAGGGTGCGCTCAACGTCCGGACGAGGGCTGCGCGCGAGTTCGGCGAGGCGGAGATCGACCTCCTGATGGCGATCGCCGGACAGGTGGCCCAGGCGATCGAGAACGCGAAGCTCTACGAGCATGCACAGCGGCGCGTCGCGGAGCTGGAGGCGCTGGCGGCCATCTCGGAGGCCGTCTCGCAATCCCTCTACCTCGAGGAGTCTCTGGAGGCGATCGTGAAGACGACCCTGCAGGCTGTGGACGCCACGGGCGCGGCGCTCGTGCTCGAGGACGGCACGATCGCCTGGCCCGAGGGCAGGCCGGGCAAGTACGCGTCCCGCTTCCCCCTCCGCTGGAAGGGGCGCGAGATCGGCGAGCTCGTCTGCGACCGCGACACGCCCTTCCGCCCGGAGGAGGAACGGCTGCTCGCCTCCATCGCCCACCACGCTGCCGTCGCGCTCGAGCACGGGCGCACGGTCATGCGCGGGGTTCTCGCCCAGGAGATCCACCACCGCGTCAAGAACAACCTCCAGACCGTCGCCTCCCTCCTGCGCCTCCAGGCCGGGGCGGGCGAGGTAGACCCGCGCAAGGCGCTCGACGACTCGGTCAACCGCATCCTTGCCATCGCGGCCGTGCACGAGGTGCTGACGGAGCAACGCGACGACGACGTCGACCTGGGAGAGCTCGTGGAGCGGCTGCGCACGATGCTCGTCCAGGGGCTCGGCGGGGGCAAGGCCGTGAGCTCGCGTGTGGAGCCCGTCTCCCTCCACGGAGCGCGCGCGACCGCGCTCGCGCTCGTCTTCAGCGAGCTGCTCCAGAACGCCCTCGAGCACGGTGGCGACGAGGTGCGGGTGGAGCTGGGCCGGCGGAACGGAGGCGTGCTCCTGACGGTCGTCGACAACGGCTCCTGGGACGGGGGCGCCGTCGAGGGCACAGGCCTCTCGATCGTGCGGGCGCTCGTGCGGGAGGAGCTCGATGGGGAGCTCTCCCTGACGAGCGACGGCGGGCTCCGCGTCGAGGTCGCCTTTCCGCCCTAGATGTAGATCGCGACATTTGCCACGGCGGGGCGGCGCCACTACTCTCAGAGGCGGGTAGGCGCCGATTTAGGCTCCGGTCGGCACCGCCCGTCTCTCTGCGGCACAGAGGGATGGAGCGAGGCAGGAACAGAGAGCAGCACGAGCGTCTCCCCCAGAACGCGGGCGCCGTCGGCGAGCGCGCGCCGGAGGCCGAGGACGCCTGGGCGGGAGAGGATCAGGCGTGGGAGCACGACGAGGCAGGCGCCGCCGAGGCCGGGCGGGCGATCGCGTTCTTCCGCGGGCTCCTCGTCAGCTTGCTCCTCGGCGGGCTCGTGTGGGCGCTGGTCGGGCTCGCGGTCTACTACTTCTTCTTCGCCTAGTGCCACCTTGCATCCCTCGTTCGGGGGATTGAGAGCGCGCGAGACGCTCCGACACCTCGTTTCGAGGGCCGTGTCGAGGGCCGAGCTGTGAGGAGCCGCAGCTCATGCTCGGATCGGCGCGGCCCTCTACCCTTCCCTCCGGCGTGCGGATCCTGATCGCGGAGGACGAGACGATCATCCGGCTCGACCTGCGGGAGATCCTGGAGCGCGCCGGCTTCGAGGTCTGCGCGGAGGCGCGCGACGGCGAGGAGGCGGTGGAGCTCGCGTCCCGCGAGCGACCCGACCTCGCCATTCTCGACGTGAGGATGCCCCGCCTCGACGGCATCGAGGCGGCGCGACGCATTCTGGAAGCACGGCCGATCCCGATCGTGATGCTGACGGCCTACGGCCACGACGAGCTCGTCTCCCGCGCGGTCGAGGCCGGTGTCTTCGGCTACCTCGTGAAGCCGTTCCGCGAGTCCGACCTCCTGCCCGCGATCCAGGCGGCCCGCGCCCGCCACGAGGAGCTGCGCGCGCTCCGGGACGAGGCCGAGTCCCTTGCGGAGGCGCTGGCCACGCGCAAGGTCGTCGAGCGCGCGAAGGGCCTCCTGATGGAGCGCGAGGGCCTCTCGGAAGGCGACGCCTTCGCGCGCCTGCGCCGCGCAAGCCAGGTCTCGGGCCGCCCGATGAAGGTCGTCGCCGAGGCGCTGATCGCCACCTTCGGCGACTAGCGCGGCACCATAGGCCTGTGGAAGCGCGCGGCCCGAAGGACCTCGTCCGCACGCTCGTTGCCGAAGGCATCCGCGACGAGCGCGTTATCGCGGCATTCCTGGACGTTCCGCGGGCGCTCTTCGTCCCGGCTGGGGAGGTGGCGCGCGCCTACGTGGACGTCCCGCTCCCGATCCCTCATGGGCAGGTCACGACTCAGCCCTCGCTCGTGGCCCGCATGGTCGAGGCGCTGAGCCTCGACGGCGGCGAGCGCGTGCTCGAGATCGGAACCGGCTACGGCTTCCAGACCGCCCTGCTCGCCCGGCTCGCGTCGTTCGTCTGGAGCGTCGAGCGCTTCCTC
Organism: Gaiellaceae bacterium; assembly: GCA_035640195.1. Lineage (GTDB taxonomy): Bacteria > Actinomycetota > Thermoleophilia > Gaiellales > Gaiellaceae > DASQWP01. The sequence goes on from DASQWP010000171.1 coordinate 20,988, forward strand.
GCCCTCGCCGAGGCCGCGCGCGCCGCGCTTGCCCGGCAGGGTGCCCGCAACGTGGCGGTGATCACCGGGGACGGGAGCCGCGGGCTTCCCGAGCATGCGCCCTTCGACTCGATTCTGGTTTCCGCCGCAAACCCGCGAGTGCCGCGTCCGCTCGCCTCGCAACTCGCCGCCGGAGGCCGGCTCGTCCAGCCGATCGGGTCGGGTGGGAACGAGGCCGTCGTCCTCTTCGAGCGGCGCGGCGAAGGGCTCGTCCGCCGCCGCGTGCTCACGGGAGCGCACTTCGTTCGCCTCCGCGGGAGGCACGGGTTCCGGTGAGGCTGGGGCTCGCCGGAGACACGATGCTGGGTCGGGGGGTGGCCGAGGCGCTGACGGCGTCCGCGCCGGAGTCGCTCGTCTCGCCCGCGTTGGTGGAGATCGCCCGCGAGGCCGATCTGCTCGTTCTCAACCTCGAGTGCTGCATCTCCGACCAAGGCCGCCCCTGGCCGGATCCCGGCAAGCCGTTCTTCTTCCGCGCTCCGCCTGAGGCGGTCGACCTGCTCCTCCATCTCGGCGTGGACTGCGTGACGCTCGCGAACAACCACGCGCTCGACTACGGGGAGGAAGCGCTCCTCGACACTCTCGCACGCCTGCGCGCGGCGGGGATCGAGCCCGTGGGCGCGGGTGCGGATGTTCGGGAAGCGAGGCGCCCCGTAGTTCTCGAGGCGGCGAAACGCCGGCTCGCGGTGGTCGGCGCGAGCGACCACCCGGCGGACTTCGCCGCCGGCCCGAGCCGTCCCGGCGTCGCTCTCGCGGACTTCCGCGAAGGGGCGCCTGGCTGGCTCGCGGATGCGATCGCGAATGTCGAGGCGGACGCGGTGCTCGTCACCCCGCACTGGGGCCCGAACATGGCTCCGGCTCCGCGGCCCTACGTCCGCGCCGCCGCCGCGGCGCTTCGCGCGGCCGGCGCGACCCTGGTCGCCGGCCATTCGGCCCATGTATTCCACGGCGTGGAGGAGGGCATCGTCTACGACCTCGGCGACTTCCTCGACGACTACGCGGTCGACGGGGTGCTTCGCAACGACCTCGGCCTCTTCTTCCTCGTCGACCTGGACGAGCGTGGCCCAACGAGGATCGAGGCGCTTCCGCTCAAGCTCGAGTACTGCCACACCCGGGCGGCCGAGGGTGCCGACGCGGCGAGGATCCGGAGCCGCTTCCGGCAGGCGTGCGCCGAGTTCGGCGCCGACGTCGAGGAAAATACCGGCCGGCTCGTCGTCCGCTGGTAGGCGCTCGTTACGAGGCGACCTCGTCCACGAGCTTCTCCCAGCGGCCGAGGAGCACCTGGAGCTCGTCGCGGGCCCGCCGGTGCGCCGCGATGGCATCCGCGTCGGCCCAGTCGGCGGCGAGCTTCTCCTCGAGCTCGGCGATGAGCCGCTCCTGGGCCTCGATCCTCGCCTCGAGCTCCTCCATCGGGCCGGACCCGCGCTGGGCCGGTCTTTCCCGGGCAGGCTTTCGCGGAGGCTTCGGCGGAGGCGCCTCCTCGGCGGGCGCCCGTGCCTGCCGCGCCTCGAGGTAGTCGGCCCAGCCGCCGTCGTACGCCCTGATCGTCCCCTCTTCGATCGCGAACGTCTTCTGGGCGACGGCGTCGAGCAGGGCCCGGTCGTGGGAGACGAGGAGCACCGTGCCCGGAAAGGCCTCGAGGGCGGCCTCGAGCGCCTCCCGGCTCTCGAGATCGAGGTGGTTCGTCGGCTCGTCGAGGAGGAGCAAGTTGGCGCCCGACGCGACGAGCACGGCGAGCGCGAGCCGGCGCCGCTCGCCGCCCGAGAGCGCCGTCACCGCCTTCTCGTGCGTCTCCCAGCCGGAGAAGAGAAAGCGGCCCAGGAGCGCCTGGGCCTTGGGACGCGTGAGACCCGTCATGACCTGCACGCAGTCGAGGACGGAGCCCCGCTCGTCCAGGTGCACCTCCTGCTGCGGGAAGTAGCCGACCTCGACCCCGTAGCCGAGCTTGTGCTCGCCGCGGACGACGGCCTCGAGCAGCGTGGTCTTTCCGCTTCCGTTCGGCCCCACGAGCGCCGCGTGCTCGCCGCGGTCGAGCGCGAGCGAGACGCCGTGAAGGAGCTCCCGGCGGCCCGCCGACACTGTCGCGTCGGCGACCTCCAGGACGACTCGGCCGCTCCGTGGGGGATCGAGGAAGTCGAACCCGAGCCGGCGCGACCGGCGCGTCAGGAGCGCATGCTGGCCGGCGGCCTCGCGGCGCTCCTGCTCGAGGCGGCCAATCTGCGTCAGCTTGGCCTGCGCCTGCTTGGCCTTCGACTTCTTGTAGCGAAACCGCGCGACGAAGCGCTCGAGCCGCTCGATGTCGCCGCCGATCCGCTGCGCCGTCTTCTGAGCGTGGAGCGCACGTTCGGCCTTCTCGCGCCGCCAGACGTGCCACGGGCCGCGGAAGTACGTTCCCCGGCCCGCCTCGAGGTCGAGCGTCGCGTTCGTGACGGACTCGAGGAACCAGCGGTCGTGCGCCACGAGCACGACGGCCGCGTCGAGCGACGCGAGCTCGCTCTCGAGCCATTCGATGCTCGCGACGTCGAGGTGGTTGGTCGGCTCGTCGAGCAGGAGCAGGTCGGGGTCGCCCGCGAGCGCCCGGGCGAGGGAGGCGCGGGTCAGCTCTCCGCCGGAGAAGGTCCGCAGGCGGCGGTCGAGGTCGTCGTCCGGGAAACCGAGCCCCCGTACGACGCCGGTCGCGTGCTCGCGCCAGGCGTAGCCGCCGGCGTGCTCGAGACGCGCCTGCGCCCGCGCGTAGGCGGCGAGCGTCGGGGGCCCGTGGTCGCCGGCCTCCATGGCGCGCTCGAGCCGGCGGAGCTCCTCCTCGGCCGCGACGAGGTCGCGCGCGCCCTCCAGGACGTACTCGCGGAGCGTGAGCTCGCGCTCGAGCGGGGGGCGCTGGTCGTGAAGCGCGACGCGCGTGTCCTTCTCCCAGGCGAGCTCGCCTCCATCGAGGCGCACCTCGCCCGTGAGCATGCGCAGGAGGGTCGTCTTGCCCGCGCCGTTGGGCCCCGAGAGGGCGACCCGGTCGCGGCGCTCGACCTTGAACGAGACGCCGTCGAAGAGCGGCTCCCCGGTGATCTCCTTGCGCAGGTTGGAGGCGATGACGACTGCCATCTGCCTATGGTCGCAGGTTGCTAGCTCTCGACTGCGCCGGCTCTTGCGCGAACGAGCTGACGTGCCGCGTCGGCTATCGCCGCCGCGTCGATGCCGGCTGCGGCGAGGAGCTCCGCCGGCTTCCCCGAGCCGGGCATGCCCTCGACTCCGAGGACGGTCACGCGCAGCGGCTCCTCGAGCCCTGCGAGAGCCGCGAGCACGGCCTCGCCGAGCCCGCCCTCGGGCCAGTGGTCCTCGACGGTCACGATGCGCCCGCCGGTCGCCTCCGCGGCCGCCCGGAGGGTGTCCCCGTCGATGGGCTTGACGGAGTAGCAGTCGACCACGCGCGCCTCGATGCCGTCTTCCGCGAGCGCGTCGGCCGCCTTCAGCGCCTCGTGCAGGGTGATCCCGGCCGCCACGAGCGCCACCTCGTCCTCGTCCGAGGCGCGCACGACGCGGCTCCCGCCGATGGGGAACTCCTCGTCCGGCCCGTAGATGACCGGTGTGCCCGAGCGCGTCGTGCGCAGGAACACGATGCCGTCGGTCTCGGCCATGGCCGAGACGAGCTTGGCCGTCTGGTTTCCGTCGCAGGGGTAGAGGACGGTGCTCCCGTGGACAGCGCGCATCATGGCCAGGTCCTCGAGGGCCATCTGGGAAGGCCCGTCCTCGCCGATCGAGACCCCCGCGTGCGAGCCGCAGAGGCGCAGGTTCGCGCGGCTGACCGCGGCCATGCGGATGAAGTCGTAGGCACGGGTCCAGAAGGCCGCGAAGCTGGAGGCGAACGGCTTCCAGCCTCGCACCTGGAGGCCGACGGCCGCGGCGGCCATCTGCTGCTCGGCGATGTACATCTCGAAGTACCGTTCAGGGTGCGCCTCGGCGAAGATCTCGGCGTAGGTCGAGTTGGAGACCTCGCCGTCGAGCCCGACGACGAGACCGTCTGCCGACCCGAGCGCCGCGAGAGCCTCGCCGTAGGCCTTGCGCGTCGCCACCTCGCTCCCGACCTCGTAACGGGGGAGCTCGAGCGGGCCGGTCTGGAAGCGGTGTGGCTCCCCGCTGCGGTCGGGCCTCGCGACCTCGACGCGAATGTCGCGCTCGCCCCCGAGCTCGGCGATCGAAGCCTCCGGGTCATCGAGCGCCTTCCCGTGGAATCCGCCCTTGTCCTCCACGGCGGAGACGCCTTTCCCCTTGATCGTGCGGGCGACGATCGCGGTCGGCTTCCCCTTCGTCTCCAGCGCCTCTGCGTAGGCGCGGTCGATCGCCTCGACGTCGTGCCCGTCGATCTCGATCGCGTGCCAGCCGAAAGCGCGGGCGCGCTCCGCGTACGAGTCGAGGTCCCAGCCGTGCATCGTCTCCCCTCGCTGCCCGAGCCGGTTGACGTCGACGATCGCCGTGAGGTTGTCGAGCTCCAGGAAGGCGGCGTGCTCGAAGGCCTCCCACATGGAGCCCTCGGACATCTCGCTGTCCCCGCAGAGAGCCCACACGCGGTAGGGGAGGCGGTCGAGCCGCTTGCCGGCGATGGCGACGCCGACGGCGATCGGGAGGCCCTGCCCGAGGGAGCCCGTCGCCACGTCCACCCAGGGGAGAACGGGCGTCGGATGTCCCTCGAGGCGGCTTCCGAGCTTCCGGAAGGTCAGGAGCTCCTCGTCCGCGATCGCGCCGGCGGCCTTGTAGAGCGAGTAGAGGAGCGGCGACGCGTGACCCTTGGAGAAGATCAGGTGGTCGTTGGCCGGATTGTCGGCGTCCTCGAAGTCGTAGCGCAGGTAGCCGTCGAGGAGCACGGCCATGAGGTCGGCCGCCGACATGGACGAGGTGGGATGGCCAGAGCTGGTGACGGCGCTCGTCCGGATGGAGTCGACGCGCAGCTGCTGCCCGAGCTCGCGCCTGCGCTCGTGGTCGGTCATGCGGGTAACGTACCCATTCGGTGCGCGTCGCCGTTGCCTTCGACCACCGCGGGGTCAAGCTCCGCGAGCGCGTCTGCGACGTGATCGCGGGGGCGGGTCACGAGCTCGTCGATCTCGGGACGGACGCGCCGGAGCCCAGGATCGACTACCCCGACAAGGCTCGCGAGATCGGCGAGTCGATCCTGGCCGCGGAGGCGGAGCGCGGCGTGCTCGTCTGCGGCTCCGGCGTGGGCGCCTCCGTCGCGGCGAGCAAGCTGGCCGGGATTCGAGCGGCCGTGTGTCACGACACGTACTCGGCGCGCCAGGGCGTCGAGCATGACGACATGAACGTCCTCTGCCTCGGCTCCGAGGTCGTCGGGGCGGAACTGGCCGCCGAGCTCGTGCGCGCCTTCCTCGGGGCCGAGTTCGACGGCGGAGACCGGTACCGTAGGAGGTTGGAGAAAATCGAGAAACTGGAAGGGATGAGGCATGGCTAAATCCCCACTTCACGAACTTTCCGAGCACGGGCAGAGCGTCTGGATCGACTTCCTCTCGCGGGACATGCTCCGCAGCGGCGAGCTCGAGCGGATGATGCGCGAGGACGCCGTCGTCGGCGTCACGTCGAACCCGACCATCTTCCAGAAGGCGATCTCCGCTGGGGATGCCTACGACGACCAGCTCCGCGAGGTGTTGCGCGAGGAGCGCGACGCGAAGGAGATCTTCATCCGGCTCGCGTCGAAGGACGTCGGCGACGCGCTCGACATCCTCCGTCGCGTCTGGGACGAGGGCGGCGGCCGGGACGGCTACGTCTCCATCGAGGTCGATCCCAACCTCGCCTACGACACCGAGGCGACGCTCGCCGAGGCGAAGCGCCTCCACCAGCTGATCGACCGGCCCAACCTCTTCGTCAAGATCCCGGCGACGAAGGAGGGCCTGCCGGCCATCGAGGAGATGATCTCCCGCGGCCGCTCGATCAACGTCACTCTCACCTTCTCGCTCGGGCGCTACGCCGAGGTGGCGGAGGCGTACGTTCGCGGCCTCGAGCGGCTCGTCGATGCGGGCGGCGATCCGGGCACCGTCGCGTCGGTGGCGAGCTTCTTCGTCTCTCGCGTGGACACGGAGGCGGACAGGCGGCTGGACGAAATCGGCGGTCCCGACGAGCTCAAGGGCCAGCTCGCCGTCGCGAACGCGAAGCTCGCGTACCAGCGCTACAAGGAGATCTTCGCGGGCGAGCGCTGGGAGCGGCTCCGGGTCGCCGGGGCGAACGTGCAGCGCCCGCTCTGGGGCTCGACGTCGACCAAG
>DASQWP010000172.1:0-12472 GCA_035640195.1 Gaiellaceae bacterium
TCGAGCTCGCGCGCGAGGTAGCCCTCCGGGAACGCCGTCATGTTGATCGTGTCCCAGCCCATCGCCTGAAACCACTGGGACTCGGCGCGCGTGGAGAAGCGGGGGCCCTGGACGACGACGACCGTGCCGCCGTCGCGCGCCGTGATCCCGAGCTCGCGCGCGGTCTCGACGAGGAGCGAGCGGAGCTCCGGGCAATACGGATCGGCGGCGGAGACGTGCGTCGTCTCCGGCCCGTCGTAGAACGTGTCGGCGCGGCCGCTCGTCCGGTCGACGAACTGGTCGCAGACCACGAACTCGCCCAGCTCGAGCTCGGCCTTCAGCGCCCCCGACGCGTTCGGGCCGATGATCCGCCGGACTCCGAGCTCCCGCATCGCCCAGACGTTCGCCCGGTAGGGAATCGCGTGCGGCGGCAGCTCGTGCTCCCGGCCGTGCCGCGGCAGGAAGGCGACCCGCCTCCCGCCGACCTCGCCGATCGTGACGGGCGCCGAGGGGTTCCCGTAGGGCGTCTCGACCTCGTGTTCCTCCACGTCATCGAGAAACGAGTAGAACCCCGAGCCTCCGAAGACGCCGATCTCGGCGTCAGCCATCCGACTCCTCGGCGGCCTTCGCGTAGGCGAGCTGGAGGTTGGCGATCTGCTCCCGGAAGCCGGCGACGAGCTCCTTCGGCAGGAAACCCTCGAGCACGGGCACGAGGGCGCCCATCGTCTCGATCGCCAGCCGCGTCTGCTCCAGCTCGCGCTCCTCGCTCGTGTCCTCGGTGAGCCCGAGGCGCCGGTAGCCGATCGACGACACCTGGATGAGTGTGTTCACGAGCACGTCCTCGACGCGAAGCTTGCGGAGCTCCTCGGCGAGCTCCTCCGCGAGGCGCGCCTGCTCCTGCTCTTCCTCGGAGCTCACTTGGGAGTGGCGAGTCGAACCGGCTCCAAGATCTCCTGCGCGTACACCGCCTCCATGCTCTCTCCCGCCTCGTGCCGCGCCATCTGGCGCTCCGCCGACGTGACCGCGGGCACCGTCAGGAACTGCGCGACGCTGAGCTCCTCGGCGACAGGGAGGACCCAGTCCAGCAGGCGCTCGAGCTCCGCCCGCGCCGGGCGCACCTCGCCCGAGTCGAGGTCGATGAGCTCCCCGGAGAGGCCATGGCGGATCGCACGCCAGAAGTTCTCCTCGATCAGCCGAGGCGGGTGCTCTGGCAGCGGCTCGCCATCGTCCACGGCGCGGGCGATGCGCGCCGTCAGCGCGAACATGAGCGCGGCGAGCGCCTGGGCCTCGCCGAGCTCGGGCTGCCCGTCGCAGATACGGATCTCGACCGTCGGGAAGGCGAGGTGCGGTCGCACGCTCCACCAGAGCTGCGTGTGCTCGGTGATGGAGCGCGTCTGGTAGAGGAAGCGGACGTAGCGCTCGTACTCGTCCCAGTCCGCGAACGCGTCGGGGACGCCGCAGCGCGGGAACATGCGCGTGAAGATCTGCGTGCGCGCGGAATGGAGGTGCGTGTAGACGCCCTCGACGAAGGGCGAGCTGCCCGAGTACGCCAGCAGGTGCGGGAGAAAGACGCGGAGGCCGTTGGTGACCGCGATCGCCCGGTCGGCGCCCCTGATCCCCACGTGCACGTGCAGGCCGAAGCTGTTGTTGCGCCAGACCACGTAGCGGAGCACCTCGTCGTTCCGCCGGTAGTGCGGCGTGTCGATGATCCGCTGCTCCTGCCAGGGGCTCCACGGATGGGTCCCCGCGGCGCAGAGCGCGACGTCGAAGCGCGCGGCCAGCTCGAGCAGCTGCCGCCGGCGCTCCCCCATGAGGGCGGCGGCCTCGGCGAAGGTCTCGCAGCGGCCCGTCCGCACCTCGATCTCGGACGCGATCAGCTCGCCCACGAGATGCTCCTCCAGGTCGCTCCCCTGCGCAGCCGCCTCGAGCTCCTCGAACCGGTTCACGAGCCCGTGCGTCTCGGGATCGAGGATGGCGAACTCCTCCTCGACCGCGACGGTGAGGTCACGTCCGTTCTCGAAGGCCTCCTTTGCGCTCCGGATCTGCTCGTCCGGGCTCAGGCGCTGGGCTTCTCCCACGGGCCCGAAAGTATCAGAGCGGCTATGCGCTCCCAGCTCCAGTGCCGGACGGCGGCGCGTCGCGCAGCCTCCCCGAGGCGCCGCCGCTCGCTCGCCGGCAGCTCGAGGAGGGTGCGCACCGTCTCCGTGAGGTCGTCCGCGTCGCCGCGCTCGAAGCTGGCGAGCGAGCGGTGCTCGGGCGGGTACTCGGCCTCGAGCCCCGAAGCGATGTCCGCGAGGCCGGAATGGCGCGCCACGAGCGGCGGCGAGCCGCAGGCGGCGGCCTCGGCGGCGACCATGCCGAAGGCCTCCGGGAAGACGGACGGCGTCACGCTGACGTCGGCGAGCGGCCAGAGGTGGGCCAGATGGCGGTGCTCGAGCGGCCCCGTGAAGAGGACGCGGCGGCCCTCGGCGCGGGCCTCGAGCTCGCGGCGCAAAGGCCCGAAGCCCACGATCACGGCCCGGGCCTCGATCCTCTCCAGAGCCTCCAGGAGAAGCTCGACGCCCTTCTCCCGGCTCAGCTTCCCCACGAAGACGACCGTGGGCTCGTCGCCCGCGAGGAACTCGGCGAAGCGCTCGGCGTTTCCCGGGTCCGGGTGCCGCTCGCCCGTGAGCGGCGGGTCGCGGCGGGCCTCCTCGACGAGCGCCGCGAGCGCCTCCTCGCGCGGCTCCGGACGGAGCTCCTCCACGTCGACGCCCGGCGGGACGATCCGGACGCGCTCGAGGTACTCGCCTTCACCGACGACCTCCTCGAGGACGCCCCGGATGTGCTCGGAGCCCGCGAGGACCTCCTTCGCCTGCGGAAGCGTCTCCCGCGCCCAGGCGGCGAGCTCGGGGTTCCCGCGCAGGGCGAACTCGAGCTCCGAGCCGTGCGCCTTGACCGCGAAGGGAGTCCCGGCGGCCACGCCGACGGGCGCCCCCAGCAGGACGTGGTTCGTCAGGAGCACGTCGGCGGGGAGGTGCTCCCGCACGGCCGCGGCGTTCCTCTCCACCCAGTCCTCACGCTCCGCCGGGCCCAGCTCCGGCAGCCTGCGCGCCTCCAGGTCCTCGTAGCGGTCGAGCACGAAGACGGGCAGGAGCCCGCCCGCCTCCGGCCTCACGACGTGCGCGCCGCCCAGGTCGTAGCGCTCCGGATGGGGCTCCTGGCAGAAGACGACGACCTCGTGGCCGGCCCGACTCCAGGCCCGCGCGAGCGAGCGCGTGTACACGTTCGAGCCCGTCCCGCCCAGGAGGTAGCCGTGCCAGAGGAGAATCTTCATGAGCATGGATCCTGACGAACTCCTCGTCCGGCGCGCGCAGCGTGGCGACCGCTACGCCTTCGAGACGCTCGTGGAGAGGCACCAGGCGCGCGTCTTCACGCTCGCGGCGCGGGTGCTCGGCTCGCGCGAGGACGCCGCGGACGCCGTCCAGGAGGCGTTCCTGCGCGCCTGGCTCGGCCTCCCCCGGTTCCGGGGCGGCGCCCGCTTCTCCACCTGGCTCTACCGGATCGGCTTGAACGCGGCGCACGACCAGCGTCTGAAGCGGAAGGCGGAGCCCGCCGGGGAGCGGCCCGAGCCGGCGGATCCGCGGGACCGCTTCGCCGAGAGCGAGCTCTCGGGAGAGCTGCAGGACGCCCTGAACGCCCTCGAGGAAAGCTTCCGCGTGGCTGTCGTCCTCTCGGACGTGCTCGGGTGCTCCTACGCCGAGATCGCGGAGCTGACCGGCGTGCCCGAGGGTACGGTGAAGTCGCGCATCTTCCGGGCGCGCAGCGAGCTCGCCGAACGGCTGGGAACAACGCGCACGGGAACGGAGTCGAAAGAGTGATGGCGGAGAGTCACGCAGACGAAGTCACGCTGCTCGCGTACGTCGACGGCGAGCTCCGTGACGGCGAGCGGCAGGCCCTGGAGAGACACCTTGAGGCGTGTCCCACGTGCGCGGCCGCGTCGCGCCGGGTCGAGTCCGGCCGCGACGCCCTGCGCGGGAGTCCGCTCCTCGAGCTGTCCGAGGAGCGGCGGAGGACGATTGTCGCTTCGCTCCCCGCCCGGAAGGACGCGTGGAGCTTCCTCGCTCCGCTCCGGCGCCTGGGCCCGGCCCTGCCCGCGGCGGCGGCGCTTCTCCTGGTCGCCGGGTTCGTCGCCCTCGCGACTCAGCTCTCCGGCGGCGGTGACGACGAGAGCGGAGTCGACGCCGGCGGGGCCATGGAGGAGGCAGCCGAGGACCGTACGGGTGGTGAAGAGCCCGCCGCGGAGCCCGAGGCGCAGGACGAGGCTGAGGCCCTGAGGAGCGGCGAGCCGGTCGCCCGCGTCGAGGGCCCCGCCGGCGAGGTCGTCCGCCTCCTGCGGCGGAGCGGGCACGTCGCATTCGTCCGCGACGGATCCGTCGTCGCGATCGGCGAGGAGGACGAGATTCGCAATGAGCTCGCAGGGCGACCCCTCGGCCCGGTGCGCGTGTTCGCGCGCTCTCCTTGAGATCTATGTGAGGTAGGGGTAAACCCGCTCCCCGCTCAGGCGGGGGACCTGTGGGGATTCCCTGCGCCCGAGCAACTCGTCGGCGGGGCCGCGCACGACTGTGCGTGCCTAGTCCAGTTGTCGCGTGTAGCGTCCAAAGCCATGGCGAAACTGACGCCTGAGGAAATGTGGGGAAGGGTGCTGACCGGCAACTCTCCCGGCCTCCAGGTCATACGGCGCATCTGGGGGGTGGTGCCGTCGCCGCCGCGCTGCAAGCTCTGCAATGCGCCTTTCCGCGGGCCTGGCGGCGCCCTCATGCGGGCCATCGGCCGCGGCCCGTCGCCACTGAACCGACGGCTCTGTAAGTGGTGCATACGCGGCGTTTACAAGCACCCCGGGGGCGCTGAGGTCGAGATCTCGGTGCTGTTTGCGGATGTGCGCGGGTCGACCGCAATCGCCGAGCGCATGCCGCCGGAGGAGTATTCGCGCTTGATGGCCCGCTTCTACGGGGCGGCAGCCGGGGTCATCGACGAAAGGGATGGCATCGTCGACAAGTTCCTCGGCGATGGCGCGGTGGCGCTCTTCATCCCCGGCTTCGCCGGGAGCGACCATGCGGCAGATGCGGTGGCAGCGGCACGGGGCTTGCTCGAGCAGACCGGCAACGAGGGGCCAGAACCGTGGATTCCGGTCGGCGCCGGAGTGCACACCGGTAACTCCTTCGTGGGTAGCGTCGGGGAAGGCGATGCGCGAGACTTCACGGCGCTAGGCGACACGGTCAATACGGCAGCGCGGCTCACGGGCTTCGCCGAGGCGGGTGAGATCCTGATCAGCCCTGAGGCGGCCACCGCGGGGGGCCTAGACACGACGGAGCTCGAGCGACGGACGCTGGAGTTGCACGGAAGGGAACAAAGCGCTGACGCGTGGGTTGCAAGGGCATCGGCCCAGCGCCGAGGCGCTTGAGTCCCCCCTCCTTCTGTACGCACCGGGGTTCAAGACGGCCCCGGTCGTCCGCCGCAGAGGGAACGTCCGGGGCCGGGGCGGAGTTTTCCATATGGGTGCCCAGCTTGGTAGCGTTCGCGAACGACTGCCTGGCATCGTGGGCGCCGCGGGCTGCCGCAGACCTGCGGCGCCCACCACTTCACCCTCATTCCAGCGAGGGCAGAGCCGCCGCGACCGATACGGAAGACGGCCCCGGGCGTCGGCCGCAGGAGCGCACTTGACTGCACATCCTGCCCGCCCTCGGCGACCGCTACGTCGCTGCGACGCGGCTTCACCGAGATGATCCTCCCGAACCGCAAGCGGTACGAGATTCGAGAAGGCTGGCCCGGGGTGCGTGGGGTGCCCGAATAGCGCCCGCGGTAGCCAAACGGTAGCCAGGAGGGGCGCCGAGAGGCGCCCTTCCCGCATGGACAAACGCGATGCGGGGCGCGGCGGTTACGTGAGGTAGAAGTAGAGCGCGTAGAGGAGCTCGACCGCCGGGCTCGTCGTGTGCACGGTCACATCGTGCGGGACGTTCAGGAGCGCCTCGGTGTAGTTGAAGATGATCTTGACGCCCGCCTCGACGACGTCGTCGGCGACGTCCTGGGCGGCGTCCGGAGGCACGGCGAGCACGGCGACGATGATGTTCTTCTCGCGGATCATCTCGCCGAGATCGCCGTAGCCCGTGATGGTCGTGTCGCCGATCGGCCGGCCGACCTTGCTCTCGTCCGTATCGAACGCAGCGGCGATGTTGAAGCCGTGGTCCGCGAAGATGGTCGAGCTCGCGATCGCCTGTCCCAGGCGGCCCGCCCCGAAGAGCGCGATGTTGTGCTGGCCCTGGGTGCGGAGGATCTTGCGGATCTCCGCGATCAGGCTGTCGATGTTGTAGCCGACGCCTCGCTTGCCGAACTTGCCGAAGGCGGAGAGATCGCGGCGAATCTGGGTCGCGTTGATGTTCGTGTACTCGCTGATCTCCTGCGAGGAGATCCGGTCCTTGCCCATCTTGCGGGCCTGGGTCAGGACGCGCAGGTACTGGGAAAGGCGCGCGGCGACTCCGACTGTGAGTCGCTCGCCCATCCGGACGTCCCCCTCGCTCGCGATTCGCAGGGCCATGCTCGCGCGTCAGGATAACGACGCCTCTTCGGCGACGGCGCAGTCAGGCGCCCAGCCGGCGCCGGAGCCCGTCCGGGTGCACGAAGAAGGTGAACGCCTCCTCGCCGTCGACGGCGACGACCGGGATGCGCTCGCGGTAGCGGCGCTCGAGCTCGGGATCGCCGCCGATGTCGACCTCCTCGAGCTCGAAGGGAAGCTCGGCCCGCACGCCGTCGAGCACGCGCTTCGCGCTCTCGCACAGGTGGCAGCCGGCCGCGTGGTAGAGCGTGACGCGGCGGCTATGGGTAGAGGCCACGCGTGATCGTCGCCTCGGCGACGCGGCCCACGGCGATCGCATAGGCCCCCTCCCGCATCGGCAGCGAGCGCTCCTCGTGCAGGCGCCAGGTCTCGGCGAACGCCCGCGTGACGATGTCGTTCAGCTTCGCGTTCACCTCCGTCTCCTTCCAGAAGTACTCCTGGAGGCCCTGGACCCACTCGAAGTAGGAGACGACGACCCCGCCCGCGTTGGCGAGGACGTCGGGGAGGACGAGGATGCCGCGATCCTCGAGGATGCGGTCGCCCTCGGGCGTGACGGGGCCGTTGGCGCCCTCGCAGACGATCCCGGCCTTCACCCTGTCCGCGTTCTCGCCCGTGATCACCTGCTCGAGCGCACAGGGCGCGAGCACGTCGCAGTCGACGAGGAGGAGCTCGTCGTTCGTGATCGACTCGGCCTCCGCGAGGCCGTCGAGGCCGCCCGACTCCCGCTTGTGGGCGACGGCTGCGGCGACGTCGAGCCCGGACGGGTTGTAGACGCCGCTCGTCGAGTCGGAGAGGGCGATGATCGTCGCGCCGTCCTCCGCGAGGATCTCGGCCAGGTTGCGCCCCACGTTGCCGAAGCCCTGAACCGCGACGCGGCGGCCCTGCACGCCCTCGCCTCGCTTGCGCAACGCCTCGCGGATGCAGAAGGCTGCCCCGCGCGCGGTCGCCTCCACGCGCCCGAGGGAACCGCCCACCTGGAGGGGCTTGCCGGTAACGACGCCGAGCACCGAGTAGCCCTTGTTCATCGAGTACGTGTCGAAGATCCACGCCATCTCGCGGGCGCTCGTGCCCACGTCGGGGGCGGGAATGTCCACCTCCGGGCCGATCTGGTTGATGATCTCGGACGTGTACCGGCGGGTCATGCGCTCGAGCTCGCTCGCCGTCAGCCGCTTCGGGTTGCAGACGACGCCCCCCTTCGCCCCACCGAAGGGCAGGCCCATGAGGGCGCACTTCCAGGTCATCCACATTGCCAGCGCCTTCGTCTCCTCGAGCGTGACCGCGGGATGGAAGCGAAGGCCTCCCTTGGACGGGCCGCGCGCGACGTTGTGGACGACGCGAAAGCCCTCGAACACCTCGACGGAGCCATCGTCCATCCTCGTCGGAACCGAGACGACGACCGACTTCTTGCATTCGGAGAGGACGTTGAGCATGTTCTCGCCCACGTCGATGAGGCTCGCGACGCGCCGCAGCTGGCTGCGCGCCATCTCCCAGGGATCCTCGCGAAGGTGCGAGGGGGGTGTCGGTGCCTCGATCGTCGTCACGTCAGCTCCTTCCGTTTACCGCGTGATCGTGAATACCGCCTCCGCGGTGGAGGGCTCGGTACCGTCCTCGCCGTCGACCGGATACGCACGCAGGCGAAGGACGTACCTGCCCTCCGCCAGGACCTTGCCGCTCGGCCCCCGGCCGGTGAGACCGAACGCGTAGCGTCCGGGGAGCACGTCCCGAAGCCGGGCGAGGACGCCGAGCCGACGGCCGTCCGCCGTCCAGAGCTCGAGCTCGAGCAGACCGACGGGCTCGATCGTCTCACCGGCGGGCCCCGCGTCGACACGACCGGCTCGGAACGCGAGCACGGCGGGCGCCGCCGGCGAGGGCGCGAACTCGGAGTGCGAGAGCTGCACCTCGCCCACGAGCGGAGCGCGGTCGTCCACGCGGCGTGCGATCGCCCACGGAACCCGCACCGGCTGGGCGCCGTCCGCAGAGACGACGACCGCCCCGCCGGCGGCCGTGGTCAGCTCTCCGTCGGCCGAGACGCTCACGGTGACCTCGGCGGACGCTCCCGGCTCGATTGCGAACCGCGCGGGCGCGACGGAGAAGGCGAGCGGCACGCCGGCCGCATCCGGGGCGATCCCGAAGCCCACGTCGAGGCGCCGGGTGGAGACGTTCGTGACGGTCAGCGTCCGCACCTGGCTCCAGTCGGCTCCTTCCGCCCGGCCGAACGCGAGCGTCGCCGGCTCGACCGCCAGCTCGGCGGCGGCTGCCCGCCGCGCGTCGACGTGCCCGGCGCCTTGCGCCGTGACCGGCAGCGGCGTATCGCCGCGCGCGAGCTGGGCGGCGCTCCCGACGAGCAGGCTCCGAAGCTCCGAGGGGGCCAGGCCGGGACGCGCCTGGGCGACCAGCGCCGCTGCGCCCGCGACCAGGGCGGACGCGGCACTCGTGCCCGTGGCGGTCGTGTAGCGTCCCTGACCGCCGGTGTCCGCGGTGACGAGCCCGACGCCCGGAGCGACGAGGTCCGGCTTCACGCGGCCGTCGAAGGCGAGGCCGCCCGAGGAGAACGCCGCCACGTCCATGAGTGCGGGATTGCCCGCGGGGGCGCCCGCCCCGAGCGCGATCGAGACGGCCTCGCCCTCGGCGAGGCCTGCGAGCGCCTCGTCGGCTGCTTCGACGGAGAGCGCCAGCACCGGCACCGCCGCGTCCTCGTCCTGGTCGAGCGCGCCGGCGGGAAGGTCCGTGCCGTGGACGAGGACGACCGCGGCTCCGGCGGCCGCCGCATTCCCGACCGCGAGCGGCAGGTTCGCGTCGCCGGAGAGGAGCACCGCCCGGCCGGCGACGAGGCTGATCCCCTCCGGGCTGAAGAAGTCACCGAGCTCCTCGCCGCGGGCCGAGGCGCCGGCTCGTCCGCCCGGGTGTGCCAGCGTCGCTCCGGCGAGGGTTACAACCTGGAGGCTCCGAGCCTGCTCCGGGCCGACCGCGCCGAGAGCCCGCAGCGGCCCGTCGTGAACTGCGTCGGAATCGACGAGAAGGGTCGCATCGACCTGGAGAACGACGCGCCGGCCGTCGACGGCTCCGACCGCGAGCGTGTGCTCGGCGGCGGCGGGCGCGCCCACGCTGCCGAAGCCGGGGCCGGGACGCCCGTCGTTCCCCGCCGGCGCGACTACGAGGGCTCCAAGGTTCGTGGCGCCGGTGACCGCGCGCGTCTCGGGACTGTCCGCGAAGGCGGCGTACGGCTCGACCACGGGCGCGAGCACGATGTCGGCGGCATCGTCGACGTCACCGTCCGCGTCGGGATCCACGGCGCGCTCGAGACCGGCGAGGAGGACGTCGCCGCGTCCCAGGAGCGCGTACTCGCCGTCGGCCGTCTCCTGCCAACGCAGGACGCGGATCGGCAGGACTTCGGCGCCGGGGGCGACTCCGCCCGCGCCGCGGGGCCCGCCTTCCCCGACCAGGAGGCCGGCCATGCGCGTTCCGTGCGCCTCGAGCGTCCGGGCTTCGTCCGGCTTGGCCGCCGGAGCGACATTCCTGTCGCCGTCCACGAGGTCGTACCCGCGCTGCACGCGGCCGCGCACGTAGGGATGCCGGCGGTCGACGCCGCTGTCGAGGAGCGCGATCGTCACGCCGTTCCCGTCGAATCCGGGAAGGGCGACGTGTGCGGCCGGAGACCGCCCCTCGCCGACGTCGGGTCGCAGAGCGGCGGCGGGATACACCGTTCGGACCGGGTAGACGCCCGCGACCCCGGTCGCGCGCTCGATCTCCGCGAGCGCGCGCGCGTCCACGAGGGCCGAGAAGCCGTTGAACGTCCGGGTGTAGACGTGGTCGCGCCGGATCGTCACGCCACGCTGCCGCAGCCCGGCCAGCAGGAGCCGCTGCGCGCCCTCGGCCTCTGCCGTCCAGCGTCGCTGCTCCCTTGCGTCGGCCTCCCCCTCCGCGGCCATCCGGTCGGCGAGCGACGGCGCCGCGAGAACGACGACGACTCGCTGCTCCCACGCGGTCTCCGCCCGTTCCCCGAAGACGGCGCTCCAGGCCTGGGCAGCAGCTCGCCTCACGGGATCGCCGGCGCCCTGCACAGTGCCGACGGCAACGAGAGCGGCGGCCGCGAGGACGACCGCGCCCAGCCGCTTGGAGCCCCTAGGCCGCCGAGGCGTACGCATCGAGAGCAAGATACTCGGGATACGGGATGGGCTGCGCATACCGCGAAGCGGAAGCGATCATGGCTGCGTTATCGGTGCAAAGGGGGAGCGGCGCAAGGGCGGCGTGCGGGAGCGCCGCCCGAAGCTCCGAGTTCGCGGCCACTCCACCGACGACGGCGACGCGCTCCGCCCCCGTCTCCCGGGCGGCCGCCTTCGTCTTCTCGACGAGCGCCAGCACGATCGCCCGCTGGTAGCTCGCGGCCAGGTCGGCGCGGCGGCGTTCGAGCTCGCCGGGCGAGAGCTCGCGCACCGTGTAGAGGAGCGACGTCTTGAGCCCGGAGAAGGAGAAATCGAGACCGGGCACCCGCGCGACCGGAAACCGGTACGCGCCGGCGTCGCCCTCGCGGGCGGCCCGATCGAGGGCGGCGCCGCCGGGATACCCGAGCCCGAGTAGGCGCGCGCCCTTGTCGAAGGCCTCGCCTGCGGCATCGTCGAGAGTCCTCCCGAGAACGTGGAAGCCCGAGCGGTCGGCGACGTCCAGGAGCAGCGTGTGCCCGCCGCTGGCGAGCAGGCAGAGAAACGGCGGGTCGACCGGATCCGGCTCCAGGAAGAGCGCCGCCACGTGACCGTGCAGATGGTCGACGGGCACGAGCGGGAGCCGGCGCGACCACGCAAGCGCCTTCGCCGCGGAGATCCCGACCAGCAGCGCCCCGATGAGCCCCGGGCCGCGGGTGACCGCGACGGACTCGACGTCCTCCAGGCTCGCGTCAGCCTCCGCGAGCGCCTCCGTGAGGACAGGGGCGACGAGCTCGAGATGGCGCCGCGAGGCAACTTCGGGCACGACGCCGCCGTAGCGGGCGTGCAGGTCGGCCTGCGAGGCGACGACGTTCGCGCGGATCCGTCCGTCGCGCGTGACGAGCGCGATCGCAGTCTCGTCGCACGAAGTCTCGACCCCGAGGATCATGGCCGCCCTACTCTCCGCGGGCGGCGGCGGCACGGTCACCCACGGGCCGCCTCCCTAGTCCGGATCGGGTCCTTCCACATGATCAGAGCATCCTCGCGATTGTCGGTGTAGTAGCCGCGGCGCAGGCCGCTCGCTTCGAAGCCGAAGCGACCGTAGAGCGCGATCGCGGCGCGGTTGGAGACGCGCACCTCGAGCGTGTACCCGCGGCGCGGATCGCCCGCCGTGAGGTCGAAAAGCTGGTCGAGCAGGCTGCTGGCCACCCCGGCGCGCCGGCAGGCCGTGTCCACGGCGAGATTCATGATGTGCCAGGCGTCGACGTAGCGGGAGACGACGAGGTAGCCGAGGAGCTGCCCGTCCTCGGCAAAGGCGCCGAGCGAGATGGAGGCCGGCTTGGCGAGCTCTCCTGCGAACATCGAGCGCGACCAGGGAGTCGGATAGACGCGCTGCTCGATCCGCTCGATGTCCCCGAGGTCGGCGAGCGTGAGGCGGCGGACGTCGAGCGTGAGGCGGCGGACGTCGATCATCTGCGGAGCGCCCGCTCGGCGTCGGGTTGACGGAGGTAGATCGGCTCGGCGTCCTCGGCGGCGCCGAAGTCGTCCGCGAGGGCGGCGTGGTAGCGCGCCCAGGGTACGTGGACGGCGTCGTCGTCCGGCGGCACCAGCCCGCCCGCTTCTTCGAAGAGCGTTCGGTGGCGAACCGCGCCGTCGCCCACATAGGTTCGGCCCCGCTCGACGTCGAGCCGCTCGGCGGCAATGCAGGCGGCCTCGCCGCCGGCGAGGACGAAGAGTTCGCCACGTCGCCCGTCGATCACGG
>DASQWP010000173.1:0-8833 GCA_035640195.1 Gaiellaceae bacterium
CCGGGATCTCGGCGCAAGCCGCGCGCAGGCCTTCCGGCGAGTCACGCTGCCCCTCTCGAAAGCAGGGATCCTCGCCGGCTGCGTGATCATCGCGCTCCCGATGTTCGGCGACTACTACACGCCGGACCTGCTCTCCGGCTCTCCGAGGACGTCGCTGATCGGCAACCAGATCAACCTCTTCATCCGCGGGGGGCCGCAGGTGACCCTCGGCGCGGCGCTCGTCGTCGTGCTCATGGCGTTCCTGCTCGTGCTGATGGCCTACTACCTGATCAGCACGGCGCGCCTAGCCAGGGAGATGGACCGCTGATCGTTGTGCGCCGTCTTCGAAGCTGGGCCGCGAACCCCTGGGGCAAGCCGCGGTTCCTGGTCGTCCTGACGCTCGCCTACATGGCGTGGGCGATCGTCCCGATCCTCGTCGCGATCCGCTTCTCGTTCAACGAGGGACGTTCGCGCAGCACCGCGCAGGGGTGGTCGACCCGCTGGTACTGGGACGATCCCGACCTCTCCGTCTGGAACGACCCCTCGCTCCGCCAGGCGGTGTACCAGAGCCTCGAACTCGCGGCGCTCGCCATGCTGCTCGCCGTGCCGCTCGGCGTCCTCCTGGCGCTCGCGCTCACGCGCTGGCGGGGCCGCGGCTCGGGGCCGGCCCGCTTCGTCTCTCTCTTCCCGCTCGTCACCCCGGAGATCGTGATGGGGACGGCGCTCTTCCTCACGTTCGTCCACCTGCTCGACTTCGTGGAGCTCGGCACGCCAGCGCAGGTCATCGGCCACGTCACGTTCTCGATCTCCTTCGTCGTGATCATCGTGCGGAGCCGCCTGCTCTCGATCGGGCCCGAGTACGAGGAGGCGGCCATGGACCTCGGGGCCTCCCCGCGGCAGGCGCTCCGGATGGTCCTCCTGCCCCTGCTCGCGCCCGCCATCTTCGCCAGCTTCATGATCGTCTTCGCGATCTCGATCGACGACTTCGTCATCAGCGCCTTCCTCTCGTCGGACGCGCGAACGGAGACGGTGCCGATCAAGATCTACTCGAACGCCCGCGGCGCTCCGACGCCCGCGCTGAACGCGGTCGCGAGCGTGATGCTCGTCGTCGCGCTCTTCGCGATCGCGCTCGCTGCCGTCGTCGTCTGGCTCGTCCAGCGCGCCCGCGGCGAGCGTGTCCGTGCGGTCCAGGACTTCGCGCGCCTGAACGTCTAGAGCCGCTCCGCGAGGATCCGGAGAGCGTCAGGCGGAAGGTGCATCGCGACGTCGCTCCCCTCCTTGGGGGGAGGCCCGTCGGCGGCGCCGGTCGTCACCTGCAGCGTGCGCCCTTCGGCGACCTCGACGAAGACCTGCGTCACAGAACCGAGGTAGACGACACGGGCCACCGTGCCGGGCAGCCGGTTCACGCCGTCCGTACCGGCCGGCTCGAGGCGGATCCGCTCGGGCCGGATCGTGAGGCGGACGTCGCCACGCGCACCCGTGTCGCCGCGCTCCGCGACGAGCACGGCGTTGCCGACGCGCGTGCGGCCCCCTCCCTCCGTCCGGCCCGGCATGAGATTCGAGACGCCGAGGAAGTCGGCGACGAACCCGGTCGCCGGCTCCTCGTAGACGTCGCGCGGCGTGCCCAGCTGTTGCACGAGCCCGTCCGACATGACCGCCATCCGGTCGGACATCGTCAGCGCCTCCTCCTGGTCGTGCGTGACGTAGACGAAGGTGATCCCGACCGCCTTCTGGATCGTCTTCAGCTCCAGCTGGAGCGAGCGTCGCAGTCGCGCGTCCAGGGCCCCGAGCGGCTCGTCGAGCAGGAGCACGGCCGGCTCGAGGATGAGAGCGCGCGCGAGGGCCACGCGTTGCTGCTGGCCGCCGGAGAGCTGTGAGGGCTTGCGCCGGTCGAACCCCTCGAGCTGCACGAGCGCGAGCGCCTCGGCGACGCGGCGGCGCCGCTCCGCCTTGCGGACGTCCTTGAAGCGCAGCCCGAAGGCGACGTTCTCGGCGACGTTCAGGTGCGGGAAGAGGGCGTAGCTCTGGAAGACCGTGTTCACCGGCCGCTTGTGCGCGGGCGTCTGCGTCACCTCGCGGTCGCCGATGAAGATGCGGCCGGCCGTGGGCTCCTCGAAGCCGGCCACGAGCCGGAGGGTCGTCGTCTTGCCGCAACCGGACGGCCCCAGGAGGGAGAAGAACTCGCCCTCGTCGATGTCCAGCGTCAGCCCGCGTACGGCCTCGACCGGCCCGAAGCTCTTGCTGAGGCCCTGGAGCGAGACTCCCGCCGTCACCGCGGAGCTCCGGCGGCGGGGAGCTCTTCACGCGCGAGCGCAAGCTCCGCCGCCACCCGCTCCATGAGCGGCTCGGAGGCGACCGTAATCCGCACCGTCCCGTCGAGGCCGAACTCGCTGCCGGGGCGGACGAGCAGCCCGCGCCGCAGCAGACGCTCGTAGACCGCCACGTCGTCGACGCCGACGTCGGCGAGGACGAAGTTCGCCTCCGAGGGCGCCGGCGACGAGCCACCCTCGCGCAGTCTCGCGGCGAGGAGCTGGCGCGCGTACGCGTTCTCCCGACGGCGCCGGTCGACGATCTCGCTCCGCGCCAGGCTTGCTCGTCCGGCCGCGAGCGCGGCCCGGTTGACGTTGAACGGCTCCTGCACGACGTCGAGGAAGCGGGCGAGCGACTCGTGCGCGATCGCGTAGCCGAGCCGAAGCCCGGCCAGCCCGAAGATCTTCGAGAACGTGCGCAGGAGGACGAGCGGGCGGCCCGCCTCGACGTCCTCCTCGCGACGGACGCGGCGCTCGGGAGCGACGTACTCGACGTAGGCCTCGTCGACGACGACCGCGCAGCGGGCCGGCAGGGCGTCGAGGAACGCGTCCCACTCGGCCCGTTCGAGCAGCGCTCCCGTCGGGTTGTTCGGGTCGCAGATCCACACCAGGCGCGCCTCCGTCCGCCGGGCGGCGACCGCGACCGCCTCGAGATCGTGCCGCAGCCCACGGGCCCGGACGCGCTCCACGTGGGCTCCGGCAGCCGCGCACACCTGCCCGTACAGCCCGTACGTGGGCGTGGGGACGACGACCGCGTCGCCCGGATCGACGAAGGCATGGGCGACGGCCGCGATGAGCGACTGGATGCCGTGCCCGGGGACGACGCGCCGCCGCTCGGTGCCGACCCAGGCCGCGACCGCGTCGCGGAAGTCGCTGTAGGCCTGCTCCGGGTACATCCACGCGTTCTCGAGCTCGGCGACGACCTCCTCCACCACGCCGGGGAAGGGGCCCTGGAGGCCTTCGTTCCAGTTCAGCTTCACGATGCCGTCCAGGCCGTGCTCGGCCCTGAGCTCCTCCAGGCTGGCGCCCGGGTCGTACGGAGCGATCCCGACGAGGGACGGCCGGACGAGGGCGCTCCAGTCGGTCACGCCGTGGGAGACCACATCTCGAGCCGAGCTGGAAGGTGGACGACCGCCGGCCCCTCGCCGAGGAGCGCGTCCCCGAGCCGGTCCGGCGTCGTCGACTCGGCACGGACGCCGTAGGCCCGCGCGAGCGCCACGAAGTCCGGGCCCGCGAAGTCGACCGAGGTCGTCTCGCCGAAGGAGTCCCTCTGGTACTCCCGCAGGATCCCGTAGCCGCCGTCGTCGACGACGAGGAGCACGGCGCCGAGCCCGTGCTGCCGCGCGACCGCCAGCTCCTGGAGCCCGTAGAGGACGCCCCCGTCGCCGGCCACGGCGAGGACGGGGGTCCCCGGGAGGGCCAGCGAGGCCCCGAGCGCGGCCGGCCAGGCGTACCCGAGCGTGCCCGACCCGAGCGGGTAGAGGAAGCGGCGCGGCTCGAGGGCGGGGAAGTGGGCGGCCGCCCAGTAGGCGAGGATGGTCATGTCCCAGGCGTGAACGGCGTCGCGCGGGAGCGCCTCGCGGATCGTCCGGAGGAGGCCGCGCTCGAGCTCGTGCCTCTGTTCGTCGAGGCCCGCCTCGATTCGCCTCCTCACGGCGGCGGCGCGCCCGACCCCGTCGCCGCGCCCGGCCTCGACGCGCTCGAGGAGCGCCGCGAGGATCGCCTTGGCGTCCCCGACCAGGCCGAGCGCCGGGTACGTGGCGCCGATGCGCTCCGGCGCCGCGTCGATCTGGACGAGTTGGCCTGAGAACGCGAGCCCGTACTGCTGGGTCGTCTCGGCACCGAGTTCCGTGCCGGCGCAGAGGAGCACGTCGGCGTCCTCGACGAGCTCGCGGAAGGCGCCCTCGTCGCAGGCGCAGCCGGCCGAGAGGGGATCGTCCTCGGGGAAGGCACCCTTGCCCATGTACGTCGTCGCCACCGGGGCGTCCAGCCGGTGGGCGAGCTTGGCGAGCTCCTTCCAGGCGCCGGCGCGGAGGACGCCCCCGCCGGCCCAGACCGCCGGCCGCCTCGCGTGAGCCAGCAAGCGTGCTGCCTCGTCCACGTCCGGCAGCGGGGGCGCGGTCGGAGCCGTCTCCAGATTCTTTGGCGGGGAGACTGAAGTCTCGCCGCCGAGACAGTCGACGGGGATCTCGACGAAGACGGGGCCGCTCGGCGGCGTCAGCGACCGCCGCCAGGCCTCCGCCAGGAGCTCGGGAATCTCCTCGGCGCTCTCCGCCCGCGCCGCCCACTTCACGACGGGCGCGAAGGAGGCGAGCTGGTCGGCGAGCTCGTGCAGGTACCCGCGTCCGGCGCCGAGCAGGTCGCTCGGGATCTGGCTGGCCACGGTGACGATGGGGACGTGCGAGCTCGCCGCCTCCATCAGCGCCGCGAGCGACATGAGCGCGCCGGGGCCGGTGGAGAGGAGGAGCGGCGCGGGCCGGCCGCTCACCCGCGCGTAGCCGTCCGCCGCGAAGCCCGCGTTCAGCTCCGTCCGGAAGCCGATCGTGCGGACGTCCGTGGCACGAAGGCCCTCCCAGACGGCGAGCGCGTGGACGCCGGGAACGCCGACGCAGACTTCCGCCCCGAGGGCCTCGAGACTCTCGGCGACGAGGCGTCCGCCCGTACGCGCTTTGACCGCCTGCGCCACAGGCGCGATCCTATCCCCCGCGATGCCGCGCGATCCCCGCCACGACATTCTCTTCGAGCCCGTCCGGATCGGCCCGAAGACGGCTCGGAACCGCTTCTACCAGGTACCCCACTGCACGGGCTTCGGGAGCGAGAAGCCGGGCTCGCAGGCGCGGTTCCGCGGCATGAAGGCTGAAGGCGGATGGGCGGCCGTCTGCACCGAGGAGGCGCTCGTGAGCGTCGACTCGGACTTCTGGCCCGTCGTCTCGACGCGCTTCTGGGACGACGACGACCTCAGGAACCTGGCGCTCATGTGCGAGGAGGCGCACCGGTTCGACTCGCTGGCCGGCATCGAGCTCACGCACGGCGGCGCCCACGCGCGGGCGCTGGAGACGCGGGTGCCGGCCGTCGCACCCTCTCAGCTGGCCAGCGACTACGACTACGCCGTCGTCCCGAAGACGATGGAGAAAGGGGACATCCGCCGGGTTCAGGCCGACTGGGTGCGGGCGGCGCGGGCGGCACGGGAGGCCGGCTTCGACATCGTCTACGTCTACGGCGGGCACAGCTACCTCCCGCTCCAGTTCCTCTCGCCCTTCTACAACAGGCGGACGGACGAGTACGGCGGTCCCCTGGAGCACCGGGCGCGGTTCTGGCTCGAGACGCTCGAGCTCGTGCGCGAAGCGATCGGCGACGACTGTGCGATCGCCGTGCGTCTCTGCGTCGACGCGCTGGGACCGGCGGGAGTGGAGCTCGACGAGGCGCTCGCCTTCGTCCGGCTGGCGGACGCCCTCGTCGATCTCTGGGACGTCAACGTCGGCTCCATCACGGAGTGGTCGAAGGACTCGGGCGCGTCCCGCTTCTTCCCCGAGGGCTACCAGCTCGAATGGACGGGCCGCGTGCGTGAGGCGACCGCGAAGCCGATCGTCGGCGTGGGCCGGCTCACGAATCCCGACCGCATGGCGGAGATCGTCCGGAGCGGCGTCTGGGATCTGATCGGGGCGGCGCGGCCGTCGATCTCCGACCCGTTCCTCCCCAGGAAGGTGGAGGACGGGCTCTACGGCGAGATTCGCGAGTGCATCGGCTGCAACGTCTGCGTGATGAAGGCCGAGTGGGGCAACCACATCGGCTGCACCCAGAACGCGACGGCAGGCGAGGAGTACCGGCGCGGGTGGCACCCGGAGCGCTTCGAGCCCGCCGAGAACCGCGACCGCGACGTCCTGGTCGTCGGCGCCGGGCCGGCCGGCCTCGAGTGCGCGATCGTGCTCGGCAAGCGCGGCTTTCGGCGGGTGCACCTCGTCGAGGCGGAGGCCGAGACCGGCGGCTGCATGCGCTGGATTCCTCGGCTGCCGGGGCTGGGCGAGTGGGCTCGCGTCCTCAATTGGCGGGCCGTGCAGCTCTCCAAGCTCGCGAACGTCGAGGTGATCACGGGAGCGCGGCTCGGCGCGGGAGACGTGCGCGAGTACGGCGCGGAGATCGTCGTCGTCGCGACAGGCGCCCGCTGGGCCGAGGACGGGGTCACGTACCTGACTCATACGCCGATCCCCGGCGCGGACGCCTCGCTTCCGCATGTGCTCACCCCCGAGCAGGTCATGCTCGAGGGCAAGCTCCCGCCCGGGGAGCGTGTGGTCGTCTATGACGGGGAGGGCTATTTCACGGCCGCCGGGCTGGCGGAGAAGCTCGCGGGCGACGGGTTCTCGGTCGAGCTCGTGAGCTGCCTGGACAAGGTCGCCCCGCTCTGCGACGAGACGCTCGAGGGGCCGCTCCTGCGGCAGCACCTGCACGACCTGGGAATCGGCCAGCGGGCGAGCGTGACGCTGGGCGGGATCGAGCCGGGCCGCCTGGCCGCGACGGACGAGTTCGGCGACGAGCTCGAGCTCGCGGCGGACGCCGTCGTCCTCTGCACGCAGCGGCTCTCGAACGAGGAGCTCTACCTGGAGCTCAGGGCGGACGACGAGGCGCTGAGCTCCGAAGGTGTCGAGGCCGTCTACCGGATCGGCGACTGCGTCGCCCCGAGGATCGTCGCGGAGGCCATCTTCGACGGTCACAGGCTCGCGCGCGAGATCGACTCCCCCGACCCCTCCATGCCGCTTCCCTACAAGCGCGAGCGGATCGTCTTCGCCCCGGTCGAGACATAGCGTTGGGGATCCGCACCGAGTTTCCGCGGCGCGTCCGCGAGATCGAGCACACCTGGATCCTGCTCGCGGACGGCACCCGGCTGGCGGCGCGCATCTGGCTCCCCGAGGACGCCGAAGACGACCCCGTGCCGGCGATCCTCGAGTATCTCCCATACCGCAAGAACGACGGGACCGTCGTGCGGGACGCCCAGCGCCAGCCCTACCTGGCGGGTTTCGGCTTCGCGACCGTGCGCGTGGACATGCGCGGCAGCGGCGAGTCGGACGGGATCCTCGAGGACGAGTACCTGCCGCAGGAGCAGGAGGACGCGCTCGAGGTGATCGCCTGGCTCGCCGGCCAGCCCTGGTGCACCGGCTCGGTCGGCATGTGGGGAATCTCCTGGGGCGGCTTCAACTCGCTCCAGCTGGCCGCGCGTCGCCCGCCGGCTCTCGGGGCGATCATGACGCTCTGCTCGACGGACGACCGCTACGCGGACGACGTCCACTACCGCGGCGGGTGCGTGCTCGCCCTGGACATGGTGCACTGGGCGTCCTCGATGCTCTGCTGGAACGCGCGTCCGCCCGACCCGCGGCTCCTCGGGGAGGGCTGGCGCGAGGTCTGGCTCGACCGCCTCGAGCGCACGCCGCCGTACATCGAGCCGTGGCTGCGCCACCAGCGCCGCGACGCCTACTGGAAGCACGGATCCGTCTGCGAGGACTTCGCCGCGATCGAGTGTCCCGTCTACGCCGTAGGAGGCTTCGCCGACGGCTACACGAACGCGGTCCCGCGGCTCCTCGCCGGGCTTTCGGTCCCGCGCAAGGGCCTGGTCGGGCCGTGGGCGCACGCCTTCCCCGACGACGCCTTCCCCGGGCCGAGCATCGGCTTCCTCCAGGAGTGCGTGCGCTGGTTCGACCACTGGCTCAAGGGCGTCGAGAACGGCGTGATGGACGAGCCGATGTTGCGCGTATGGATGCAGGAGTCGGTCGAGCCGCGCCCGAGCTATGTGGTGCGTCCGGGACGCTGGGTGGCCGAGCCCTCGTGGCCTTCCTCCGCGATCGAGACGCGTTCGTGGCAGCTTCCCGGGAAGGAAGAGCGCGCGGTTAGAGGCGTCCAGTCGGCGGGGACGGCCGCGGGCGCGTGGACGGCGGAGGGACAGTCGGCCGACCTCGCGCCCGACCAGCGGCCCGACGACGCCGCGTCGCTCGTGTTCGACTTCGAGCCGCTCGCCGAGCCGCTGGAGATCCTGGGCTGTCCCGAGGTCGGGCTCGCGCTGGCGTCCGACCGCCCGAACGCGCTCGTCTGCGTCCGGCTCTGCGACGTCTTCCCGGACGGGACGTCCGCGCTCGTGACCCGCGGCCTCCTCAACCTCACCCATCGCGACAGCCACGAGGTGCCGACCGCGCTCGAGCCGGGCGCGCGCTACGACGTGGTCGTGCCGCTCGACTTCATGGCGTACTCCTTCCCCGCGGGCCACCGTCTGCGGGTGGCCGTCTCGCCGACGTACTGGCCCTGGGCCTGGCCCTCGCCCGAGCCG
The DNA here is from genome assembly GCA_035640195.1 of Gaiellaceae bacterium. Lineage (GTDB taxonomy): Bacteria > Actinomycetota > Thermoleophilia > Gaiellales > Gaiellaceae > DASQWP01. The sequence continues at coordinate 8,599 of DASQWP010000173.1, forward strand.
GTGACGCTGACGGTCTACCCCTCAGGCTCACGTCTCGACCTGCCGGTTCGTCCGCCGCGGCCGGAGGACGAGCTGATCCCCGCGTTCGAGGCCCCCGAGCACTCGGCTCCGCTCGAGGTCGAGCCGCTAGCCGCAGGGCCGGAGGGGCGGTATCTGAAGCGGGACCTCGCCACCGGCCTCGTCGAGCAAGTCTTCGACTGGAATCTCGGGGGAGCGCAGCGGTTCGTCGCCATCG
>DASQWP010000174.1:0-2631 GCA_035640195.1 Gaiellaceae bacterium
CTGGGGCTCTAGGCGTGGCTCCGCCGGCCGCTCGTGCTCGAGGCGCGGCAGCCACTGCAGCCAGGACGGCAGGTACCAGTTCCAATCGCCGAGCAGCTTCATCGTGGTCGGCAGCAGCACGGCGCGCACGATCGTGGCGTCGATGAGGATGGCGACCGCCAGGCCGAACCCGAACTGCTTCATGTCGACCGTCGAGACCGTGAGGAAGATGGCGAAGACGGCGACCATGACGAAGGCCGCGGCCGAGACCACGCCTGCGGTGGTCTTGATCCCGTGCGCGACCGCCTCCTCGGTGGAGCGTCCGCGGTCATAGGCCTCCCGCACTCGGCTGAGGATGAACACGTGGTAGTCCATGGAGAGGCCGAAGAGGACGACGAACAGGAAGAGCGGGAGCCCGGAGACGATCGCGCCCGTCGACTCGAAGCCGAGCAGGCTCTCGCCCCAGCCCCACTGGAAGACGGCGACGATCAGCCCGTAGGCGGCGCCGACGGAGAGCAGGTTCAGGAGCGCGGCCTTGGCGGCGATCACCACCGACCGGAACGCGGCCAGCAAGAGCGCGAACGCGAGCACGAGCACGAAGCCGATCACCAGCGGCATCCGCTCCGCCATGAGCGCGCGGAAGTCCTCCGACACGGCGGTCTGGCCGGTCACGGCGGCCTCGACTCCCGCCACCGAACCGACGGTGGCCGGGATCACCTCCTCGCGGAGCGCCTCGAGCGCACGTGCCGACGTCTCGTCCGTGCCGGTCCCGGCGAGCGGGATCGACACGAGCGCGACGCGGCCGTTCGGGCTGGACTGGACGGTGATCGGCTCGGCCATCAGGCCGGTGGCCACCGCCTCTGCGCGCAGCCGCGCGATCCCGTCCCGCACCGCAGGAGCCGCGGCGTCCCCGGCGTCGATCGCGACGACCGCCGGCAGCGGCCCGCCTGGGAACGACTCCTGGATGCGGTCGTACGTCTGCATGATCGGGAGCGACCTCGGCAGGTCGTCGATGCTCGACTCCGCCGTCTTCATCCCGAGCGCGGGCACGGCCAGGAGGACAAGCAGCCCGCTCGCGAGCACGGCCGAAACCGCCGGTCGGCGGAGCACCCGGTCGACGATGCCGCCCCAGATGCGGGAGTCTCCGTCCCGGCGCCGCGAGACGAGCGGAACGCGGCCGCGCTCGACGCGATCGCCGAGCCAGCCGAGCGTCGCCGGCAGCACCGTCAGCGAGCCCGCCACGGCGATGGCCACGACGAGGATCGCGCCGACCGCGACCGACGTCCAGATCGCGGAGCCGCCGAGAAACATGCCGGCGAGCGCCGCGATCACGGTCAGCCCGGAGACGAGGATCGCGCGTCCGGACGTGGCGGCGGCGGCCTCGAGCGCCGCCTCGCTGCCCCTCCCCGCGGCGCGCTCCTCCCGCTCGCGCTTGAGGTAGAAGAGCGAGTAGTCGACGCCGACGGCGAGGCCGATCAGGAGGACGACGACGTTCGCCCCCTCGTGGATGGCGAAGAGCTGGCTGGGGACGGAGAGGAGGCCGATCGCCGCGACCACCGCGGTGAGGCCGACGAGCATCGGGATGCCGGCGGCGACGAGCGCGCCGAAGACGACGAGGAGGACGCCGAGCGTGACCGGGAGCGCCGTGTACTCGGCGCGCGTGAAGTCCTCGCCGACCGTCTCCTCGAACACCCTCTGGCCGCTCGCAGCGCCGAACTGCTCGACGCGGAACGCCGGATGCCGCTCCTGCACGGCTGCGACGGCCTGGAGGACGGGCTCGACGAGCGTCGTCGCCTGCTCGTCGGCGTCCGAGAGCTCGAACTGGACGAGCGCGGCGCGACGGTCCTTCGCGACGAGGGTGGCGCCGCCAGCCTCGAGCGGGGAGCGCACGTCCGACACGCCCTCCTGGGCCGAGACGGCGCGAACGACGTCGGCGAGCACGGCCCGGAACTCGGGGTCGGCCGCGGTGTGCGACTCGCTCGCGACGAAGACCGACTCGTCGGCGCTGTCGGCGAACGCGCCCGCTTCGACGATCTCCTGGGCGCGCTGCGATTCGCCGGCGCCGACCGTGTCCGGGTCGAGCCGCTGCGTGCCGAGGGTCGCGCCGACCGCGACGGCGGCGACGACGAAGGCGAGCCAGCCGAAGATTGCCGTCTTGCGGTGACGGGCGCTCCAGCGACCGAGGCGGGCGGTGAGGTTCGTGCTGTTCTCGAAAGGCGACATTGCCTATCTCCTGGTCAGGTCGTAGGTGACTGCGTCCAGGGTCGCGCGCCGGCACCGCCGCGGCCATCCGGAATGACCCCGAACCGACCCCGATTCGACCCTGGCCCGCCGGCGGAGCGCTCCGCCGGTGTCCGCGCCGTCCGCCTCCGTCCGTTGTTGACAGCTACGACAACGCGACATCCCGCAGATATCCCGCAGGAAGACGCCGGAAGCTCCCGCCCGCCCCCGCCAATTCCCGCAAGCCCACGGCTGGAAAGACCTGCTCTTCCCGGTGATCCCCGCCTATCCCCGGTCAGCCCCGAACCACCAAGACCGGCCTGTCACGCCGGAGGTCGCGGGTTCGAGTCCCGTCGCTCCCGTAAACTCCCTGCAATCGGCGATTCTCTTGTCGGTTCTGGTCGCAAACGACCGCCGGCGTCCTTTCATCCC
>DASQWP010000175.1:0-7747 GCA_035640195.1 Gaiellaceae bacterium
CACGCCGAGAAGCACGATCTCTCGTCGCTCCGGCTCCTGGGGACAGTCGGGGAGCCGATCAACCCCGAAGCCTGGATGTGGTACCGCGACCACGTCGGCGGCGGGCGGACGCCGGTCGTCGACACCTGGTGGCAGACGGAGACGGGAATGATCCTCATCACGCCGCTCCCGGGCCTGACGACGCTGAAGCCGGGCTCCGCGACGAAGCCCTTCCCGGGCGTCGACGCGGCAGTCCTGAACGACCAGGGCGAGGAGGTCGGGCCGGGCGGAGGCGGCTACCTCGTGCTCCGGCGTCCCTGGCCGGCCATGCTCCGCGGGATCTACAAGGATCCCGACCGCTACGTGGAGACGTACTGGAGCCGGTTCGAGGACGTGTACTTCGCCGGCGACGGCGCCAGGATCGACGAGGACGGCGACTTCTGGCTCCTGGGACGGGTCGACGACGTCATGAACGTCTCGGGGCACCGGATCTCGACGATCGAGGTCGAGAGCGCGCTCGTCGACCACCCGAGCGTGGCCGAGGCGGCGGTCTGCGGGCGCAAGGACGAGACGACCGGCCAGGCGATCGTCGCCTTCGTCTCCCTCAAGGGCGGCGACGAGGGCTCGCCGGAGATGATGAGCGAGCTGCGCGAGCACGTGGCGAAGAGGATCGGGAAGATCGCACGACCGGCGAACCTCCTCTTTACGCCGGAGCTCCCGAAGACGCGCTCCGGCAAGATCATGCGCCGGCTGCTCCGAGACGTGGCGGAGAACCGTGCGCTCGGCGACACGACGACGCTCGCCGACCCCACGGTCGTCGATGAGATCAAGGAGCGCGCGTCGGCGGAGGCGTCGAAGGAGGACTGAGGGGCCGGCGGCTCGGCCGGCCCCGTCACACTCCCGGCACCGAGCGCGCACCACGCGCGCGACGTTCGACTGTACGCTCGAAAGCGGGTGGTGGCACGGGGTGGCCCCAGGGGCCCTCCACCGCGACCCAGCCCCCGAGCCAGAGGAAGCGCCGTGCGAAGAGGACGGCCGGACCGGGCACGAGGAGGAGAGCAAGCGACGCCCCCGTATAACCGTCGGCGCCGAGAGATCGGGCGGCTGTTAGCTCTCTCGCATGAAGCCCTGGCGGGCGGCAGAGACGAGCGCCACCGCCTCCGGGAAGAGCACGCGCATGGCATCGCGCAGCGCGATCGCCTGCTCGTCGACCGAGCCCTCGGGCCGGAGCTGCTTCAGCGCCGCTCCCGTCAGCTCGACCGCGGTGTTCAGCGTCAGCGTGGCGAACTGCTCCCGCTGCGATTCCTGCACCGCTTCCGTCTGCTTCTCCGCGAACTCGCGCAGCCCGCGCATGAGATCCTCCGGGTCGCCGCCGAAGGGGAAGCCGAAACCACCTTCCATCTGCGTCCTTTCGTCGCTTCTCCCGTAATCTACGCGTCCATGCCCGGAAGCCGCTTCGCCGACGCCCTGAACGAGCAGGTCGCGCACGAGTTCGCCGCTTCGCAGCAGTACGTCGCCATCGCGGTCTACTACGACGGCGAGACGCTCCCCCAGCTCGCATCCCACTTCTACCGCCAGGCGGTCGAGGAGCGAAACCACGCGATGATGATCGTCCAGTACCTCCTGGACTCCGACCTGCCCGTGCGCGTCCCCGCCGTCGAGGCGCCCCAGACCGACTTCCCCGACGCGGTCTCGCCCGTCCAGCTCGCGCTCGACCAGGAGAAGCGGGTCACGGAGCAGATCTCCGAGCTCGCCGTGCTCGCGCGCGACGAGGGCGACCTCGTCGGCGCGCAGTTCCTCGACTGGTTCCTGAAGGAGCAGCGCGAGGAGGTCTCGAGCATGTCCGACCTGCGCGCGATCGTCGAGCGAGCCTCTGCCTCGAACCTCCTGCTCGCGGAGGACTACCTCGCGCGCGTCCAGATCGGCGACCAGGGCGCCGACCCTTCCGCCCCGGAGGCCGCGGGCGGGGCGCTCTAGCGCAGCCGCGCTAGCCGAGCGGCCCTTTGTACGCTCGCTCCACGTCGTCGGCGAGCTCGGCGGCGGCGGCCACCCCGCCCTTCATGGATTCGGCGAAGGGAGAGCCTCCCACCTCGCCGAGCGCCTCTTCGAGCCGGCTCGCGGCGGCCCCGACGGCGTCCAGGTAGGCGACGCTCGCGACGCGCGGGGCCGGCTGAAGGGCCGCCTGGAGCTCGGCCGCGGCCACCTCGGCCTCGTCGATTCCCTCAGGGTTCTCCGTCAGTCGGAGCTCCACGAGCCGAGCGCGCAGCTCGCCGACGTCTCCCCCGCCCGCGCTTTCCTCCGCCAGCTCGCACATCGCCGCGATCGAGACCGCGTCTCGCACCAGCACCCGGTCGGCGATCGGCTGGCCACTCGAGTCGAGGGCGAGCCACCGGCGCTCCTCTCCGCGCAGGTACGCGCACAGGTAGACGCGGGCGCCCTTGCCGGGCTCCGCGGGGATGACTGCGGCGACCTCCTCCCCGTCGGCCGCCTGCGCTCGGGCGGCCTCGCTTGCCGCGGCCAGCTCGTCCTCGAGCGTCATCGGCGCAACAATAACCACGTGCCCCTCGCGCTCACGGAGCGAAACCGCGCCGCGCAGGAGCTTTTCGCGCCGCTCGGCCCCACCTACGACCGCTACGCCCGGCTTCTCAGCTTCGGGCAGGACCCGCGGTGGCGGTCCTTCCTCGCCTCCCGGATCGAGGCCGGGCCCGGCGACACGGTCCTGGACGTCGCCACGGGAACGGCGGCCGTGGCAATCGAGCTCGCCCGCTCCCACGGCTGCCGGGTGGCCGGCGTCGACCAGAGCGCGGAGATGCTCGCCGCAGGCCGCCGCCGCGTCCGCGCCGCCGGGCTCGAGAGCGCGATCGAGCTCCGCGAGGCCCGCGCCGAGGAGCTCCCCTTCGAGGACGCCGCCTTCGACGGGCTCACGGTCACCTATCTCCTCCGCTACGTGGACGATCCCCCCGCCGCGCTTCGGGAGCTCGCGCGGGTCGTGCGCCCGGGGGGGCGCATCGCGATGCTCGACTTCTTCGTCCCAGGAGGCGCGCTCGCGCGCGCTTCCTGGGAGGGCTACGTCCGCGTCGCACTGCCTCTGCTCGGCAGAGCGATCTCGCCCGGCTGGGGCAGCGTCGGAAGCTTTCTCGGTCCGAGCATCCGCGGCTTCTGGAAGCGGTGGCCGCTCGAGCGCCTGCTCGCCGCCTGGAGCGGCGCCGGAATCGCCGACGCGCGCGCGCGGCCGCTCAGCCTGGGGGGCGGCGTCGTCCTCTGGGGGACGCGTGGCGACTGACGTTCCGCGCCCGTCGTTCTACGCGCTCGCGCAGGGGGGCTGGCGCGACTACGTCACCCTCCTCCATCCGCCCTACACCGCCTGGCACCTGAGCTTCGTGGTCATCGGCGCGGCGCTCGCTCCCGAGCTCGAGCTCTCCCGCCTCCTGCCCACGCTCGCCGCCTTCTTTCTCGCCCTCGGAATCGGCGCTCACGCGCTCGACGAGCTGAACGGGAGGCCCCTGCGCACGCAGATCCCCGACCCCGTGCTCGTCGCGCTCGCCGTCGCGTCGATCGTCGGAGCCGTGGCCATCGGGATCGCCGGCGCAGTGTTCGTCGACCCCTGGATCGCGCCCTTCGTCGCGGCCGGAGCATTCATCGTCGTCGCCTACAACCTCGAGCTCGCCGGAGGGCGCTTCCACGGCGACGCCTGGTTCGCGCTCGCCTGGGGCGCCTTCCCGCTCGTCACGGGCTACTTCGCAGCAACGGGCCGCCTCGACGCCGTCGCGCTCGCAGGCGCCCTCTTCGCCTTCGCCCTCAGTCGCGCCCAGCGGCTCCTCTCGACCCCCGTGCGCGACGTGCGCAGGCGAGTGACCCGTGTGGACGGCATCCTCGAGCGGCGGGACGGCTCGAGCGAGCCCGTGACGCCCGAGCTGCTCCTGCGGGGCAAGGAGGCGGCGCTGCGAGCTCTGGCGCTCTCCACCGTGGTGCTCGCCATCGCGCTCGTCATCATGCGAGTGACGTGATCCCGATCGCGCTCGACCTCCACGACTGCCGGCCGTACGTGGCCCGCGCTTCTCTCACGCCGCCCGCGATCGTGGCGCCCGCGCCCCGCGAGGTCTCCTTCGGACGCATCGCCGGCACGGTCTCCCCGCGCGTGGTCGAGGTGGTCGTCAAGGTGGACGGCGTGGCGAAGCGCTCGATCACCCCGAACGGAGGCCGCTTCAAGGCCTTCGTGGCGCTGCCGCCGCGCGACGTCCGCCTGCGCGTCGTGGCGGTCGACCGCACCGGCAACCGCGCCGGCCGCTCCGTCACGCCGGTGTACGGGCTGCCGCGGGCGGCGAGCCCGAGCGGCCACGGTCCCTCGCAGGAGGACGTAGCGCTGGCTCGCCGGGTGAAGTCCCTGGCCCGCGGCCATCCCGGAATCGCGGCGGTTTACGTGCAGGACCTCCGCAGCCGCTTCGGTGCCGCCTGGAACGCCGGCGCCCGCTTCCCCGCGGCCTCGACGGTCAAACTGGCCGTGGCCGTCGAGGTGCTGCGGACGGTGCGCGGCAAGCCGGGGAGACGGTCGTCGCTTCACCGCCTGCTCTGGGGGATGCTCGTCCGGTCCTCCAACAGAGCCGCCAACACGCTCCTGGTCAGGCTCGGAGGATCGACGTCGGCCGGTGCGGCGGAGGTGAACCGGACGCTCAGCGCGCTCGGCCTCCGCGACACGCTCATGTACGGCGGCTATGCGGTGCAGACGGCGGCCGCGCGCCCGATTCCGCTGCGGGTGGAGGAGCAGCCGAGCTTCGGCGTCGGCAAGTACACGACCGCCTACGACCTGGCCCGCCTGCACAGGCTCGTTCACATGGCGGCAGGCTCGAAGGGCGCCCTCTCCCGTCTCGCCGGGCGCTTCACGAGCTCGGATGCCCGCTACCTGCTCTGGACGCTCGCGCACGTCCTCGACCGGGACAAGCTCGACCGCTACTTGCCTGCGCGCCTCCCCGTCCTCCACAAGGCCGGCTGGATCACGAACGCCCGTCATGACGCGGGGGTCGTCTACTCGCCCGAGGGCGCCTTCGTCGCCGCCGTCATGACGTGGGACGCCGGTGGGGCCGGCACCTCCGCCGACGTCCTCGCCGGCCGGGTCGCGGCCGTGGCCTGGCGGCGCTTCAACAGGCTCCACGGCAGCGCGGAGAGCGCTTCCTCGTCCTTCACGTGATCGCCTCGCGAGCATCTACGATCTTGCGATGGAGGTAGCGCTCGAGGTCGTCTTCGTCGCCGCGCTCGCCGCCGTCGCGGCGTCGGTGACGGCGGCCGCCTGGGGCCGGCTACCGGAGCGCGCCCTCCTGGCCGCCGCGATCACGTTCACGGTCGCCGCCGTGCTCTCCGGGATCGCGGTCGGCGTCAATCTGGTCGAGGGCTTCGCCGAGACCGACGCGCTTCTCCTCGTCACCGGCGGGCTCGCGCTCGCCGCGCTCGCGGAGGCGACGCTCTACGCCCTAGCCCGCGGGCTCCGGCGTGTGGGCGACCTCGAGCGGGTGGCCGAGTCCGCCCGTGAGCGCCTGGCGGCCTACCTCGAGGAGCACGCGGGGCAGCGCAGGGCCGAGCTCGAGCGGGTGCTCGCGCGCGAGCGCGCGAACGCCACCTACGTCCTCGGCGAACAGGAGCGAAAGCTCGCCGAGGAGCGACGAGACCACGTCGCGCGTCAGGCGGAGAGCTCGCGTATCGAGCTGGCCGAGGCCGTGGCGAGCGCACAGGAGCGGCTCGAGAGCCGCCTCCGAGGTTGGGCGGCCGATCTCGACCGCGGGCAGCGGGAGCTGGAGGCCCAGCTCGGCGAGCTCGGTCAGCGGCAGGGCGAGGCGCTCGCCGCCTACGACGCCCGCCTGAGCGCCGACGCCGAGCGTCTCGCCGCTGCCACCGACGAGCAGAAGCAGGCGCTCGCGCGGCTTCGGGCCGACTTCCAACGCAGCGCCCGCGAGGCGCTCGAGGAAGGCCGCAACGAGGTCGAGACCCACGCGGCCGAGCGGCGCCGCGCCCTCCACGAGGTGAGCGAGCGCCTCCGTTCCCGCGAGCGGGCCCTGCGCGAGCAGATCGAGCGGGAGGAAGCCGAGGCGCGCTCCCGGCTCGCCGCCGGGCTCGGCGAGGCCGAGCGGCGGCAGCTCGCCCAACTCGAGAGGGCGCTCGACCGGAGCGCCACCCGGCTCGCCGAGGAAGCCGAGCGCCGGTTCGACGCGCAGATCAAGGAGTCGCGCGAACGGTCGGCCGAACGGCTCTCCCGGGAGCTCGACAAGTCGATCGAGCAGTTCGTGCGCCAGGCCGAGAAGGAGATCTCCGACCGGATCGGCGACCTCGCACGGGTGACGGCCGAGCGGATGGAGCGCCGGGTCAGCGACGTCGGGCGGGCCGCGGAGTCGCAACACGAGATCTCGGCCGAGCGACTTCGACTCGTGAGCGAGCGGCTCGAGAAGGCGCTGGCCGACGCCGAGGAGCGGATCGCCGCCTTCGAGGCGCAGATCGAGCTCGAGCTCGAGACCAAGCTGGACGCTCTCGAGCGCTCTCTCCGGGCGGCCGAGCGAGAATAAAGCGCGGGCCGGTCGGGCAGGAATCTCCTGCATGAGAGCGAAACGTCGCGGCGTGGATCAGTTGACCCTCCTCGAGGACCGCGATCACGACGAGCGCGGGAAGGTCGAGAGCTGGCGGCTGCACGTGCTCATCGAGGCCGGCTACCCGCTGCCGCTCGCCGAGCGCATCGCCCAGAGCGAGGCCGACCTGCACGACGCGGTCGAGCTCGTCGGCCGGCGCGGCTGCGCCCCGGACGTCGCGATGCAGATCCTGCTCTGACCCTTGCCCGAGTCGGCGCACACCGTGCGCTAGATTCGGCTCGTGAAGGTCGAGCCGCTCGTCTACGGCGACCGCAAGGTCTACACGGTCTCCGCGTTCAACCGCGGCGTCGGCTCGTGGCTCGCCCGGCTTCCCACCGTCTGGGTCGAGGGCGAGGTGACGGAGCTCCGTCGCCAGCCCGGGTGGCAGAGCGTCTTCTTCACGCTCAAGGATCTGGGCGACGGCTCGTGCCTCCCGGTGACGATGCCGCGCGGGACCTTCGACGCCCTTCGTCTGGAGCTCGCCGACGGAACCCGCGTGCACGTGTGGGGCCGACCGGAGCTCTACGAGGCGCGGGGCGTCTTCCGTCTGCGGGCGCTCTCCCTCGAGCCTCTCGGGCTCGGGGCCGTGCTCGCCCGGCTCGAGGGCCTGAAGCGCCGGCTCGCCGCCGAGGGTCTGTTCGCCGCCGAGCGCAAGCGCCCTCTTCCCCTCCTCCCGCGCCGCATCGGCCTCCTGACCGGGAACGAGGCGGCCGCCAAGCGCGACTTCGTCACCGCCGTGACGGCCCGTTTCCCGGCCGCTCGCATCCTCGTTGCCCAGACGTACGTGCAGGGCCCCCAGGCTCCCGCAGGTATCGCCGCCGCTCTGGCCGCGCTCGCCCGCGAGCCCGAGATCGACGTGATCGTCCTCGCCCGCGGAGGCGGGAGCTTCGAGGACCTCCTTTCCTTCAGCGACGAGCGCGTCGTACGGGCCGTCGCCGCCAGCCCCGTGCCTGTCGTCTCGGCGGTCGGCCACGAACAGGACACGCCCCTCTGCGACCTGGCGGCCGACGCCCGCGCCTCGACTCCGACCGCGGCCGCCCGCCTCGTCGTCCCCGACGAGCAGGAGCTGCGCGAGCGTCTGGAGCGGCTCCACGCCTCGCTTGCCAGGGAAGCCCGCCGGGCGCTCCAACAGGCCCGGCACGCGCTCGCCGGGGACGGCG
>DASQWP010000176.1:0-8679 GCA_035640195.1 Gaiellaceae bacterium
GAAGCGCCGCTCGAGGCCGCCCAGCCCGACGAGCTCCAGGACCTCGGGGACGCGCGCCGGCCGGCGGCGGCGCGAGAGGCCGAAGCCGACGTTCTCCCGCACCGTCAGGTGTGGGAAGAGCGCGTAGTCCTGGAAGACGAAGCCGACGCGCCGCTCCTCGGGGGCGCGGTCGACTCCGCCCGCGACGTCGAGCCAGGTCTCGGTGCCGAGCGTGATGCGGCCCCGCTCGGGACGCAGGAGGCCGGCCAGCGCGCGCAGGACGGTGGTCTTCCCCGCCCCCGAGGGCCCGACGAGCGCGACCGTCTCCCGCCCGGCTTCGAGGGCTAGCTCGAGCCGGAAGGAGCGGAGCGGAACGGAAAGATCGAAGCGAAGCTGGACCACGAGGGCAGGAACTTGACGACCACGAGCAGGGCGCCGCTGACGACGACGAGGAAGGCGCCGATCGCGAGCGCGACGTCGAAGTCTCCGGCGAGCTGGTCGTAGACGGCGAGCGGAAGCGTCTGCGTGACGCCCTGGAGGCTGCCGGCGAACATGATCGTGGCGCCGAACTCGCCCAGGCCGCGTGCCCAGGCGAGCGCCGAGCCGGCGCCCAGGCCGCCGGCGGCGAGGGGGAGCGCGACCCGCCTGAAGGCTCCCAGGGGCCGCAGGCCGAGCGTGCGCGCCGCCTCGAGCAGGTTCGGGTCGACGGCCTCGAAGGCGGCGATCGCCTGGCGCAGGTAGAAGGGGCTCGCCACGAAGACGACGGCGAGCACGACGGCGCCCTGCGTCAGGGGCACCCTGATGCCGAACGCGTCGAGGCTCTCGCCCAGCAGGCCCCGCTGTCCGAGTGCGGCGAAGAGGGCGAGGCCGGCGACGGCGGGGGGAAGGACGAGCGGGAGCTCCACGAGCGCGACCACGAGCCGGCGGCCCCGGAAGCGCCTCGTCGCCAGCACGTAGGCGGCGGGCGTCCCGACCCCGAGGATGAACACGTGCGCGATCAGGCTCGTCTTGAAGCTGACGACGAGGGCGTCGATCGCAACGTCGCTCCCGAGCTGGCGGACGAGCGTCTCGGGGGAGACACGGAGGAAGATGGCCAGCAGGGGCAGGCAGAGAAACGTGAGCGCGAGGACGAGCGCGCCCGCGAAGAGGAGATCGAGAGCGCGCCTCACGGTGTTCCGAAGCCCGCCTCTCGTAGCGCCTCCCTCCCGGCTTCGCCGAGCAGCCGCTCCACGAACGCCCGCGCCGCGCGGTCGCGTTCGCTCCCGCGCACGACGGCGACGCTGTACTCGACCTCGGGCTGGGCCTCCTCCGGCAACTCGATCACGTGCACGTCGTCCTCGACCGGCGCGACGTCGGTGGCGTAGACGAAGCCGGCGTCCGCCTCGCCGAGCGCAACCTTGCTCACGACTCCCTTGACGTCTGCCTCCTCGCTCACCACCTGGGCGAGGACGTCCTCGCGGCCGAGCGTCTCGAGCGCTCGGCGCGTGTAGTCGCCGGCCGGGACGCCCGGGGCGGCGATCACGAGCCTGACGCCTTCGGCGGCGAGATCGGGAACCGACCCGATCCCCGCCGGGTTATCCGCCGGGACGACGAGGACGAGCCGGTTGGTGGCGAAGACGACGGGCTCCTCGACGAGGCCCTCGCTTGCGAGCTCGGCGGGGTAGCGCGGGCTCGCTGCCGCGTAGACGTCAGCGGGGGCTCCTTCCCGGATCTGCGTGGCGTGCTCGTCGGAGCCGGCGAAGCTGTAGCGGGCGGCCGCGTCGATCCGGGGAAAGACCTCCCTGAGGGAGGCGGCGGCGAAGACCGTCAGCGTGCCGTCGTCCCCGCCGCAGGCGGCGAGCGTCGCCGCCGCGGCGAGGGCGAGAGGGAGGGGGAGCAACCGCCTCACCGCTCGACCATGACCGAGGTCGCCTTCACGAGCGCCGTCGCGGCGGCCCCCGGCTCGAGGCCGAGCTCCTCGGCGGCCTCGCGGGTGATCACCGCGACGACCCGCGCCGGCTCGGTCACGTCGATCTCGACCTGGGCGAGGACCCCCTCGATCGTGACCCCGCGAACGACGCCGCGGAAGCGGTTGCGGGCACTCAGCCCGTGCGGCGCCTCGCCGCGGAGCCGCTCGACCTCCGAGGCCGGCACGACCCGCCGGTTGGCGCTGTCGCGCCTCGTGCGGATGCGGCCCTGCCGGTCCCAACGGCGAAGCGTGTCGAGGCTGATCCCCAGGATGCGCGCCGCCTGGCCGGCCGAGTAGAGACGCCTAGGCATCGCCTAAGCATAACTGAGCGCCGGCTCAGCTCCGCGCGGGCGTGTCGACCGTGGCCGGCGTTCGCTGGTCGCGCGACCACGCGGCGAGGAGGCCCCGGTAGTGCGCGACGAACTGCTCGTGCTCGCGGCGCGGGAAGGTGGAGGTGACCGTTCCGACGAGCAGCCGGTCGAACTCGGCGCTCTCGACGTACTCGAGGACGAGCTCGTCCACGTGGGGAAGCGTCTTCGCGCAGAACTCCTCGTAGGCCTCCGTCTGGAAGTACTCCTCGGCGAGCGCTCGGTAGGCGCCGAGCTTCTCCTCGTAGCCGAGGTCGTCGCGGTCGCCGAAGTCGAAGTAGCGGCGCGCCTCCTGGCTGACGTGCATCGGGCGCTCGGTGACGGCGCAAAACGCGCACCACTTGACGAGCGTCCGCATCGCCCAGGGGAAGTAGTAGTGGAGGCTCGTGAGCGAGACGTCCGGCGAGGCGTTCGCGTAGTCGATGGGGTAGACCTCGCCCTCCGCGACGAGCGTCTCGCACGAGTTGAACTCCCAGCGGAAGAAGGCGTTCACGAGGCGTCCGATCGTGACGACCTCCCAGCCCGTCTCCGGAGTGAGGAAGTCGTGCGCGACCTGGTAGCGGTCGTGCATCGGCCGCGAGGGGTCGAAGCGCACGACCAGCGTCTCGGCCCCGATCGTGAGGCTCCGGGCGAAGATGTCGAAGTCGACCGCCGCCTGGAGGTGCATCAGGCTCCTGCCCGACTCGTCGTAGCGAGCGTGCAGCTCCCGAGGGCCGCCGATCCGCGTCACCCCGACCCAGGCGCCACCGTCGAAGGGCTTCATGAAGAGCGGGTAGCCGATCCCGCCCGCGATCGCGGCGAGATCAAAGGAGCGGTTGTACTTCGAGGCCGTGTAGGCGAAGCGGTCGTCGACGGGCGGCCGCTTGTGCGGGATCAGCCACGTCTCCGGAACCTTGAGGCCAAGGCGCATCATCGCGCAGTACGCCGCGTGCTTCTCCATCGACTGGAACGTGAACGGGTTGTTGAGCAGGTAGACGTCGTCCATGAGAGCGACCTTCTTCAGCCACTCGCGCGGGACGTAGTACCAGTGGGCGAGACGGTCGATGACGAGGGAGTGGCGGGGCCTGGCACGCAGGTCGAACGGCTCGATGGAGACCCGCTCGACGTCGAGCTCGTGCGCGCCGCGCCGGTGCCTGAGCGTCCCCAGCCGGCCGACGATCGCCTCGAAAGCGCTCGGCCAGTCCTCCTCGGCGCCGAGCAGGAGTCCGATCAGATGACGGCGGGCCACCTCAGCAGAGCCGGGATAGATGATGAGCGAGCTGCGCCCGCCACGACGGCCAGTCGTGCGGAACGTCGTGGCCCCAGAGGTCGAGCTCGGCGCGAAAGCCCTTCTCCTGGAGGAGCCGGCCGAACAGCTTCGTGCTCTCGAGGGCGCCCGTCGTGTCCTCCCACTGTCCCTGCCCGCACACGAGCAGCAGGCTGACGCGGCTTCGCAGCCAGTCTAGGTGGTCGCCGTGGAGGTTGGCGACGTAGTCCATCGGGTTCTGGAAGTAGACGGCGTCGCCCCGCTCGCCCCAGCCCACGACGGAGACGTCGTAGACGCCGCTCAGGCACAGGGCCAGCGGGAAGAGGTCCGCGCGGCGCAGGGCGAAGTTGGCGGCGTGGTAGGCCCCGAAGCTCGTACCGGCGACGGCGATCTCGGCCGGGCCGCCGCAGTCCTCGTGAATCCAGGAGGCGACCTGGCCCACGATCCAGTCCTCGTAGGCGCCGTGCCTGCGGGCGCGCTCCTCGAGCGGGAGCCCGGCCGCGTGCCAGCTCTCCGAGTCGTAGCTCGAGACGCAGTAGAGCTTGACGCGGCCGGCGTCCAGCAGCCCTTCGATCGCGCCGACCATGCCCCGCTCCTCCCAGTCGGTCGCGCTTCCCTGCTCGCTCGGGAAGGCGAGCAGCGGGCGGCCCCAGTGACCGTAGGCGACGACCCGGCCGGCGGCGCCGATCGCCGGCGAGTGAAGCTCGACCTCCCGGCGCTCTACGGCCACAGCCGCTGGAGGAAGGCGCGCAGGTGCGGCTCGAAGGCGTCGCGCCAGGCGACCCAGTTGTGGGTGTCGCGCACGAGCTCGAGGCGGACGTCGAAGCCCTGTGCCGCGAGCGCGGCCGCGACCGCGCGGTTGTTGGCCAGGTTCTCCTCTTCCGTACCGCACGTCATCGCCACCGGGATCGTCCTGTCCCCTGCGTAGCCCGCGAGCACGCGGCCCACGAAGCGCGAGATTCGCCCGAAGTGGGGGAAGTCGCGCTCGTGCCTGTCGTAGCGCTGGCGAAAGAAGCTCCCCGACTGGAGGAAGACGCCGCCGAAGGCGTCGCCGTAGAGGCGGTGCACGTGGAGCATCGCCAGCGCGCCCAGGCTCGTCCCCATCCCGGCCCGCCCGCGCGCACCTCCCTCGGTCGGGGCGAACGGCTCCAGGCGGGGGAGGATCTCGCGCGCGAGCGCGCGCGCGTACCGGGCGGAGGCGGAGTAGTCGCGGTTGCGCTCGAGAGGGGGCACGAGGGCGGCCCGGAGCGGCGGGATCGTGCCCGTCGCGCAGCCGGCTGCGAGAAAGCGCAGGAGCGCCGAGTACTCGGCGTACTCGGGTCCGTCGTGAGCGACGAGGAGGGGCAGCGGCCGCCGCGTCCGGGTGCCACGTGGCGACCACACCGTCACGGGGACGTCGGCGCCGAGCGTCCGGCTCGGCACCTCGATGGTCTGCGTGCGCCCGGGAGGAGCGTCGGAGGCGAGCCAGGCCGGCGGGCGATAGCCGGGAAGCTCGAGGACCGACTTCTCGCCGAATGGCCCGGGGGCGCGAAGGGGATTTCCGGGATCGCAGACGACCTCGACGCCGCCGTCGGCGTGGGTGAGCTCGAGCTGGTACTCGATGCGGGCGACGGGCGGGGGCGTGAAGCGGAGCTGCCACGAGCCGTTGCCGCCCGCGCGCTGGAAGTCGGGCCCGAGGCGGGGGCGCCAGAGCTCCTGGACGAGGCGGACGCGTCGCAGGCGACGCTCCGGGTCAGGGACGGTGACGAGCACGGCCGCTGAGCTTAGCCGCGGCCTCCGGGAACTTCCGCTCACGAGGCGAAGTCTCAGAGGAGATGAGACGGACTCCGAGTCTCGCCCTCGCCCTCGCGGCCGCGCTTCTCGCGGCGGGCTGTGGTGCTGCCGACACGGAGGTCGAGCCCGAGGTGCTCGGCGCGGACGTGCCTCGGGCTCCGGCGGAGCCCGTCGACACGAGGTCGCTCTCCGACGGGCTCAACCGCTTCGGCGTCGACTTCCACCGGCTCCTCGCCGCCCGCTCGCCGGGCGAGAACGTGGTCTTCTCCCCGCTCTCGATGGGCATCGCCTTCGGCATGGCGGATGCCGGAGCGCGGGGCGAGACGGCCGCGCAGATCGAGGACGTCTTCCACCTTCCGGGCTCCGGCGAGGAGCTGCACGCCGCCTTCAACGCGCTCGACCAAGCGCTCGCGAACGTGGGGAGATCGACGCTCCGGCTCGCCAACCGGATGTACCCGGCGACCGGCTACGAGCTCGTCCCCGAGTTCGTCCGGACGCTCGGGGCATCCTACGGTGCGCCGCTCGAGCGGCTCGACTTCGCCGCCGACACCGAGGCGGCCCGCGGGCGGATCAACCGCTGGGTGGCGGAGCGCACGGAGGAGCGCATTCCGGCGCTCATGCCGTCCGGATCGATCACGCCGGACACGGTGCTCGTGCTGGTCAACGCGCTCTACCTCGAGGCGAAGTGGTCGCAGCCCTTCGGCAAGTATCCGACCGAGACAGCGCCGTTCACCCGCCTCGACGGCTCCCGCGTCGACATTCCCCTGATGCGCAACGCCGAGCTCGGGACGCGCTACGTCGACGCGGACGGCTACCAGGCTGTCGAGCTTCCCTACGGAGACGGCGAGCTCTCGATGCTGGTCGTCGTGCCGAAGGAAGACGGGTTCAGGGACTTCGAGAGTCGCTTCGACGCCGAGCGCCTCGCCGCCCTCGACGCGGAGATGAGCGACGGGATCGTCGACCTCTTCCTGCCCCGCTGGTCGGCGAGCTTCGACGTCGACCTCGTCGAGATGCTGCCCGAGCTCGGGCTCGAGCTTCCCTTTCGGGGCGGCGACTTCACCGGCATCTCCCCTCGAAACCCGTTCATCGGCGCCGGCGTCCACGCCGCCGACATCGAGGTGAACGAACGGGGCACCGTGGCTGCAGCGGCCACGGGGCTCGCCTTCGCGGAGTCCGGCCCGCCCACGCCCGACGCGGTCATCCGAGCCGACCGGCCGTTCCTCTACCTCATCCGGCATGTGGAGACGGGAGCCGTCCTCTTCCTCGGCCGGGTCGTGGATCCCGCCTGAGCAGCATCTAGTGCTCCTTCCAGTGATGCTGCCTAGCTTCTGGGTCGCGAGTACCAAGCCAGAGTCCGCACTCGCCCGCAGCCAAGGCTGGCAGCCTTGGTAAGGGCGAGGGTGGGCTCTGGCGCCGTGTGATCGCGGGCCAGGAGCAGGCGCGTATTGCTGGGAGGGGCACTAGACTCAGGTCGTGCAGGCGTCGGCCCTCTCCTTCCTGCGCCGGCGCGGCGTCCTCATCGCGGCCCAGCTCGTCTTCGTGGCGATCGTGCTCGCCTCGCTCGGCTACGCGCTCCGCGACGTCTGGAGCGAAGCTCTCCCACGGCTCCGCGACGCCGACATCGCCGTTCTCTTCGCCTCGCTGGGCGTGCTCGCCGCCTACTACTTCCTGTTCGTCGTCGGCTGGCAGTGGATCCTGGGCGCGCTGGGAGTGCGCGTCGCCTACCGCGTCGCCCTCCAGGCGGAGATGGCCTCGATGCTCGCCAAGTACGTTCCCGGCGGCGTCTGGACGCCGCTCGCCCGCATCGTGTGGTTGCGGAGGGTCGGCCGGGAGACGCGGACGTCGCTCGTCCTCAGCTCGATCCTCCTCGAGGCGGGACTCTCCGCGGTCGCGGGCGTGCTCGTCTTCGTGGCGAGCCTCGCCTTCGTGGACGCCGTGGACGCGCCCCTGGCCCCGCTCCTCGCCTTCGCCGCGATCGTCGCCGTTCTTCTGCACCCGCGCGTCTTCGTGGCGCTCGCGCGGGCGCTCTTCCGCCGCTTCGGGGCGCCCGAGCCGCCCCGGCTCTCGTACCGCGCCATGGTCCTCCTGCTCGTCTACTACTCCTTCACTTGGCTCGTCGGAGGAGCGGCGCTGTACCTGCTCCTTCGCTCGCTCGACTCCGACCCCGGGCTCGCGTCGATTCCCTACCTGGGAGGGACGGCGGCCGTCGGGGCGATCGTGGCCGTGCTCTCCATCATCGCGCCGTCGGGGCTCGGCGTGCGCGAGGCCTCGATGTACGGGCTCATGATCGTGGTCGTGCCCGCGGGCGCGGCGCTGGGAGCGACGCTCTTGAACCGCGTCGCCATCACGATCGTCGAGGCGGCCCTGCTCGGAGGTGGGATCCTCGGCTGGAGGATCCGGCCCAGCCGGCCGCCTTAGCGGCGCGCGGTCTCCTTGCGGCGACGCCGAAGGCGGTTCGCTTATCGCCTCGCCCGGGTGGGCGATCTGCACCAGCGCTACTTCCGCAGCACGCGGCGCTTCGGGAAGAGGCCCTCCGCCGCTCGCCGCTGCTTCTACGGAGACTCCATGCCTTCGCGCTCGTCTCGCTCCGGGACGGGATTTTCGCCCTTCGGCTCGTCTTCCTGATCGGCGCCGGCTTCAGCTACCCGCCAATGAGCTTCCTCGGATCGCTCGCGGTTCCGGTCGGCTCGTTCCTGCTCTGATTTCTCGTCGCCCATGGGCAGAGCGTAGCGCGTCGGCCCGAGCCCGTAACCCGTCGGTCCCTACGGAGCGGGCCGCCGCGAGAACGTGGTACCCTGGGCCGTACCTAGAGCGAGTCCGGTTCGCGCAGCCTGCGCCTTCCTTACGCGTTCGTGAGTTGTAAGGGAGGTGTTTTTTATGGCCAGTGGAACCGTGAAGTGGTTCAACGACAGCAAGGGGTACGGATTCATCACCCCTGATGAGGGCACGAAGGATCTGTTCGTGCACCACAGCTCGATCGCCGGCGAGGGCTTCAAGAGCCTCGCGGAGGGCAATCGTGTCGAGTTCGAGTCGCGCGAGGGCGCGAAGGGCCCCGAGGCGGCGAATGTCGTCGCGGTCGTGCCCGCCGTCTAAGGCGGCGTAGCGAGGAAGCGATCCAGGGACGGGGAGGAAATCGTCTATCGCTACGGATAGCTCCACGACTCCCGTTCCAGTCAGGCCGTACCTCCGCGGCGTGTTCCATCTGTACGCATGTCTCGCCTTCGCGGGACTCGGCGTCGCGCTCGTGGCCAGCGCGCCGGGGCCCAGGGAGCGCCTGGCGGCGGCTGTGTTCGGCGGCTGCCTCGTCCTGACGTTCGGCATCAGTGCTCTGTATCACCGAGTCGCGTGGTCGCCCACGAGACGGG
>DASQWP010000177.1:0-4803 GCA_035640195.1 Gaiellaceae bacterium
AAGCGCTCGATCGTCAAGTACGCGTTCGACGAGCACCCCGACCTGCGCGGCGAGCCGGCCGAGGGCGCCGCGATCGAGGCGCAGAAGGGCGCGTAGCGGTGGGCGCGGACGCCTTTGCGCTCCTCTTCGGCGAAGCGGGAGACCGCCTCCACGAACTCCCTGCCCTCGTGGGCGTCGGCGAGCGTCTCGACGCGCTCGTCGAGGTCCTCGCGCGACCACGGCACCGGCCTCTACGCTCCCTTCTGGGCCTCGAGCGCCTCCCCCGCGGACGGCTCGCCACTCCAGTCCGGGTGCTCGTCGAACCCGTACTTGACGATCGCGCGCTTGGCGGCCTTGACCTCGTCGAGGCGGCGCACGGGGCGGTGATGCGGTGCCTCCTTCAGCACCTGGGGATCGGAGGCGGCCTCCTCCGCGATGCGGAGCATCGCCTCGGCGAAGGCGTCGAGCGTCTCCCTCGGCTCCGTCTCCGTCGGCTCGATCATGAGCGCCTCCGGGACGATCAGCGGAAAGTAGATCGTCGGCGGGTGGAAGCCGTAGTCCATCAGGCGCTTGGCGACGTCGAGCGCCGTCGCCCCGTGGTCGCGCTTGAGGTTCCGAGCCGAGAGCACGAACTCGTGCATGCAGAGGCGGTCGAAGGGCAGGTCGTAGGCGTCCCGCAGGCGCGCGAGCAGGTAGTTCGCGTTCAGCACGGCGGCCTCGGACATCTGCCGGAGCGCGGGCCCGTACGAACGGATGTAGGCGTAGGAGCGGACGAAGACGCCAAAGGGACCGCAGAAGCCGCGCACCTTTCCGATCGACTTGGGCCGGTCGTAGTCGAGCCGGTACGCGTCGCCCTCGCGGACGACGGCCGGGACCGGCAGGAAGGGCTCGAGCACGTCGCGCACGACGATGGGGCCGCCGCCCGGTCCGCCCCCGCCGTGCGGCTGCGAGAAGGTCTTGTGCAGGTTGATGTGGACGATGTCGAAGCCCATGTCGCCCGGGCGGGAGATCCCGCAGACGGCGTTCAGGTTGGCGCCGTCGTAGTAGAGGAGCGCGCCGGCCTCGTGGAAGATGGCGGCCACCTCCTCGATGTGCTCGTCGAAGAGGCCGAGCGTCGACGGGTTCGTGAGCATGAGGCCCGCCGTCTCCTCGTTGACCTTGGCGCGCAGGTCGTCGAGGTCGAGGTTGCCTCGCTCGTCCGTCTCCACCTTCTGGAGCGTGTAGCCGGCCATCGTCACGCTGGCGGGGTTCGTCCCGTGGGCGGTGTCGGCCGTGATGACCGTCGTGCGGTCCTCGCCCCGGTCGGCGAAGTACGCGCGCATGAGCATGAGCCCCGTCAGCTCGCCCTGGGAGCCGGCCGCCGGCTGGAGCGAGACCGCGTCGAGCCCGCACACCTCGGCGAGGATCTCCTGGAGGCGCCACATGAGCTCGAGCGCGCCCTGCGCTCCCTCCTCCTCCTGGTGGGGATGGAGATCGCGGAAGCCGGGCAGGTTGACCACCCGCTCGTTCACCCGCGGGTTGTGCTTCATCGTGCAGGAGCCGAGGGGATAGAAGCCGGTGTCGACCCCGAACGTACGGTCGGCGAGCGCCGTGAAGTGACGCACGAGCTCGGGCTCCGAGACCTCCGGGAGGCGCGGAGCCCGCTCCCGCCGTAGGTCCTCCGGCAACTCGGGCACGGGCAGGTCGTACCGCGGGAGCGATCCGGCTCGGCGGCCAGGCTGCGACTTCTCCCAGAGGAGCTTCACCGCGCCACCTCCGCGAGCACCTCGGCCAGGCGGTCGATCTCAGCCGGCGTCCGCTTCTCCGTCACCGCGACGAGGAGAGCGTCGTCGAGCCCGGGGTAGTCGCGCCCGAGCGCGTAGCCGGGATGGACGCCGCGCTCGCGAGCGTCCCGGACGACATCATTCGCGCTCCGTCCGACGTGCACGGCGAACTCCTTGAAGGTCGCCGCCTCGGGGAAGACGAGCGGAAGCCCGATGCGCTCCTTCGCGTACTCGCCGAGCGCCATGCAGGTCTCCCCCACCTCACGCAGCCCCTGCGGCCCCAGCCAGGCGAGGTGGACGAGGCCCGCCAGCGCCAGGAGCGTCTGGTTCGTCGTGATGTTCGACGTCGCCTTCTCCCGGCGGATGTGCTGCTCGCGCGTCTGCAGGGTCAGCACGTAGCCGCGCTCGCCCGCGACGTCGGTCGTCTCGCCCACGATTCTCCCCGGCATCCGCCGGATGAGCTCGGAGCGGGCGGCGATGAAGCCGTAGTGCGGCCCGCCGTAGGCCTGGTAGTTGCCGGCACCCTGTCCCTCCCCGATCGCGAGCGCACAGCCGTAGCGGCCAGGCGCCTCGAGCACGCCGAGCGAGACCGGATCGACGTGCGCCACCGGCAGGGCCGCGGCGTCGCTTGCGGCGGCGGCGAGGTCGGGCGCCGGCTCGAGGCAGCCGAAGAAGTTGGGCTGCTGGAAGAGGACGCAGGCGGCGTCCGCGGCGGCAGCGCGGAGCTCCTCCGGGTCGGTGACCCCGTTCCGGTGACCCACCTCCACGACCTCGAGGCCGAAGCCGGGCGCGTACGTCTTCACGACCTGGCGAACCTGAGGGTTCACCGTCTCGCAGAGGACGACCTTCCAGCGGCCGGTGGCGTGCT
Organism: Gaiellaceae bacterium; assembly: GCA_035640195.1. Lineage (GTDB taxonomy): Bacteria > Actinomycetota > Thermoleophilia > Gaiellales > Gaiellaceae > DASQWP01. Next base: position 2,611 of record DASQWP010000177.1, read on the forward strand.
TGGCGACGAAGCACGCGTCGGCGGCGACGGTCGTGCCGTCGTACCCGGAGGCGTTCGAGACGTCCATCCCCGTCAGCTCGCAGATCGCGGTCTGGTACTCGAAGATGGACTGGAGCACGCCCTGGCTCATCTCGGGCTGGTACGGCGTGTAGGCGGTCAGGAACTCGCCGCGCGCGAGGATCGCGTCGACGACGGCGGGGACGTAGTGGTCGTAGATGCCTGCGCCGAGGAAGGAGACCTCCTGCCCGCTCGGCACGTTGCGCTCGGCGAGCTCGGTCAGGTGCGCGACGAGCTCGGGCTCGGAGAGCGCGGGCTCGAGGTCGAGCTCGCCGCGGAAGCGCACGCCCTCCGGGATGTCCCGGAACAGCTCCTCGACGGAGGAGACGCCGACGGCGGCGAGCATCGCCTCCCGGTCGGTGTCCGTGAGCGAGAGGAAGCTCACCCGCTCACGACTCTTCGAGCAGCTTCCGGTAGGCGGCGGCGTCGAGCAGCTCGTCCGCCTCGGCCGGGTCGGAGAGGCGGATCTTCACGAGCCAGCCCTCGCCGTAGGGATCCTCGTTGATCGTCTCGGGCTCCTCGACCACCTTGCGGTTCACCTCGACGACGTCGCCTGTGAGCGGCGAGATCACGTCCGATACGGCCTTGACGGACTCGACCTCCCCGTAGCTCTCGTCCCGCGCGAGCGAGCCGCTCTCGTCCGGGGGCTCGTAGTGGACGATCTCGCCGAGCGCGTCCTGCGCGTACCACGTGATCCCGAGCGTGGCCGTGTCGCCCTCGATGCGGGCCCAATCGTGCTCGCGGTGGTACTTGAGGTCGTCGGGATAGCTCTCTTCGGCCACTACGGCTCCTCTCGCGTGTAGAACGGCTTCTTCACGATTCGCGCCCCCCGGGGCCGTCCGCGCATGTCCACGGTGATCTCCGTCCCCGGGTCCGAGCGGGAGGCAGACACGTAGGCGAGGCCGATGCTCTTCCCGAGCGTCGGCGAGAGCGTGCCGGACGTGACCTCCCCTCCCTCCTCGACGCGCATGCCGTTGCGCGGAATCCCCGGCTCCTCCATCACGAAGGCGACGAGTTTCTCCTCGGGGCCGTTCTCCTCTTGCCGGCGGAGCGCCTCGACGCCGGTGAACTCCTTGTCGAGGGCACAAGCCCAGCCGAGGCCGGCCTCGAGCGGGGTGCGCTCGGGCGTGATGTCGTTCCCGTGCAGCGGGTAGCAGACCTCGAGGCGGAGCGTGTCGCGGGCGCCCAGCCCGCAGGGAGTGACGCCGCGCTCGAGCAGGGCGTCCCAGAGGCGCGGGGCGTCGTCGGGGGCGCAGCCGAGCTCGCAGCCGCGCTCACCCGTGTAGCCCGTGCCTGCGACGAGGCAGCGGACGCCGAGGACGTCGTCCTCGCGGAAGGTGAAGGGCTCGAGCTCGAGCCCGAGCCGCTCCAGCGCCTCCGGGCCCTGCACCGCGAGGAGCGCCCACTCGCTCGAGACGTCCTCCGCCTCGGCGAGCGCCGCGTGGTCGCTCTCGACGTTCGAGGCGTTCACGACCAGAAGGTAGTCGCCGCCGCCCCGCCGGTAGGCGATCAGGTCGTCGACGATCCCGCCCCGGTCGTTCGTGAGGAGGGTGTACTGGGCGTGGCCCGGCTCGATGCGGTCGAGGTCGTTGGAGAGGCGACCCTGGAGGTACTCGTGCGCCCCGTCGCCGGCCAGGCGCAGCTGGCCCATGTGCGAGACGTCGAAGGCGCCTGCCCCCGTCCGCACCGCTCGATGCTCCTCGCTGATGGAGGTGTACTGGACGGGCATCTCCCAGCCTGCGAAGGGGACGAGGCGCGCGCCGAGAGCGGCGTGGCGCTCGTAGAGAGGCGTGCGCCGGAGGGTCTGCACCGGGCGGGATCCTATCGGGAGGCGGTCGCTTCCCGGGGCCGCCGCGGGCCTCCCTCCAGTTCCAGCCTATCGCCCGGAGGCGCGCATGTGTGTCACGCCGTGTCGCGACTCTCCCCGACTCTGAGTCGCGTTTGCAGACGGCCGGGCCGGCCGTCGGTGCCGGGCTCGCCCGTCTAGCGGCGGCGCAGGAAGGAGGGCACCTCGAGCACGTCCGAGGGGACGTCGAAGCCCTGGGCGGGAGCCTCTGCCGGACGCGGCTCCTCGCGGTCGCGCCGCTCGCGACGGTACGCCTTGTCGAAGCCCGTGGCGATCACGGTCACACGCAC
>DASQWP010000178.1:0-17014 GCA_035640195.1 Gaiellaceae bacterium
CGAGGCGAGCTGACCCGTGAGGCTGACGAGACCACGCACGGCGTCGGCCTCGTCCACGATGTCGTGCCCGAGCACCCGCGCGGACCCGGCGTCGGGGCGCAAAAGGGTCGCCAGCATTCGAATCGTCGTCGTCTTGCCGGCGCCGTTCGGGCCGAGCACGCCGTAGACCGATCCGCGGCGGACGGCCAGGTCGACCCCGTCGACCGCGCGAGTCTCGCCGAAGGACTTGACGAGACCCGTGGCCTCGATCGCTAGCGGGACGTGCGCCGTCACGCCGGCAGTCTCCGTGGTCGAGGGTCTTCCAGGGAATGGGGCTTCCCGGCCGACGGCGGTACGGCTACCCGTACCGGCGAAGGCCTGAGAGCCGTATTCCGCCACGCCGATCGAGCCGCCAGGCTGTCCGGCCCGACCCAGGTTCGATGCAGGGGTCGACAGGAGGATCGCATGCACCCGATTCAGATCGAGATGTTCGCACGGGAGAAGCTCGCCGACCGCCTCCGCGCCGCGGAGCGCGCGCGCTCCATCGCCGAGGCCCAGTCCAGCTCGGCCAGGCGCGGGGAAACGGCGGAGCTGCGCCGAGCGGAGGTGCCCGCCGGAGGACGCCCGGTTCCCGCCCACGCGCGTGAGGAAGCAGTCTGATGCACGCAGGAACCGTGGGCGCCACCGATGGATTCGCACGGCGTCGGCAGTCCTCTTGAGGGATACATGACGCAACTCGTCGCCACGGCACGTCACCCGACGCCGGGCGAGCGGCGGCGCGAGTGCTGCGGGGAGCGGCGCACCAGCTCCCGGCTGCGGGCGCTTCTGGTCATCGCCGGTGGGGCCCTCCTTGTAATCGGGGTCGTGAGCCTGGTCGGGAAGGCGGCGGACTTCTCCCGCCTGCTCGACGCCCTCGGTACGGCGAACTGGATCTGGCTCGGTCTGTGCGCGCCCGGTGTCGTTGCCGCCTACTGCGGTTTCATCGCCGCCTACCGTGATGCGGCTCGGGTGGACGATGGGCCCGAGCTTCCGTTTCGCGTCGCCGGTAGCGTGGTGGCCGTCGGCTTCGGCGCCTTCGTCGTCGGCTCGGCGGCCGGCGCGCTGGCGCTCAACTACTGGGCTCTCCACCGGGCGGGCGCCTCCCGCCGCGAAGCCGTACAGCGCGTGCTCGGCCTGAACACGATGCAATGGCTCGCGCTGGGAGTGGCGGCCGCGCTCGCGGGGGCGGCCTCGCTCGTCGGCTCGGGTCGAGCTCCGGCGGCGATGAGCCTGGCCTGGCTCGCGGCCGTGCCGCTCTCCATCGCGGCCGCCGCCTTCCTGACCTCGCCGCGCCTGGCGCCCCGGCTGACCGCCGAACCTCGCAGGCCGGGCCGAGGTCGGGGCATCGGCGCGCTTGCAGGCTGGGGGAAGTTCCTCGTGCGCGAGACCCTTGCCGACGCGCTCGGAGGCGTTCTCTACGTCCGCCGGCTCGTGACCGCACCGCGGCGGTATCCGAGCGGAGTCCTGGGCTACCCCGTTTACTGGGGAGGACATCTCCTCTGCCTCTACGGCGGCCTGCGGGCCTTCGGCGTGCAGATCGGCCTCGTTTCTCTGATCCTCGCCTTTGCGACCGGCTACGTCGCCACTAGCTTGCCGCTCCCTGCCGGCGGCACGGGCGGCATCGAGGCGGCGATGACGTACGCGCTTCACGCCGTCGGCATCGCCTTGGCCCCTGCGCTCCTGGGCGTGCTCGCCTACCGCCTCTTCACCTTCTGGCTCCCGATCGTCCCGGCGGTCGTTCTCCTCCCGGCGTTGCGCCACCTCGGCCAGACCCTGGACCAGCTCCCGAGGAGCGCCCGAGCCGAGGAAGCTCCGGCACCGGCCTGACGAGCACGCGCTTCGCTAGCGTTCGTTCCATGGTCGACCGAGCCGCCGCTCCCGACGCAGCCGCCGATCGGGCGTTCGCCGCCGCGCTCGCGGAGACGTCGCAATGCCTGGTTTGCGTGTTCGACGCCGAGGGCACGATCGTGCGTTTCAACCGCGCCTGCGAGCACGCGACGGGCCTGGCCCGCGAGGAGGTGGTCGGGCGCGACGCGCGGGACGTCGTGATCCCGCCCGAGGACAGGGAGATCTTCGGCGAGTTTCTCGCCGAGGTGTGGGAGACCCGCCGCCCGTCCCCCAAGGAGGGGGAGTGGCTGACGGCCGACGGAGGACGCCGCCTCATCGCCTGGGCCAACGAGCCGGTCCTCGGAGAGGACGGCGAGGTCGCGCTTCTCGTCACGACCGGCCTGGACATCACCGAGCGGGAGCTGAAGGCGGTCAAGCTCCGCAGGCTGGCGGAAGAGCAGGGAGTGCTCAGGCGAGTGGCGACCCTGGTGGCGGGCGACGCCGAGCCGGAGACGGTCTTCCAGACCGTGACCGAGGAGGTCTGCCGCCTGTTCGGGATCGGCTCGGCCATCACGGTCCGCTTCGAGAACTCCGAGAGCGCGGTGATCGTGGGACGCTGGAGCGCGGCCCCGGTGGACGGGTTCGAGATCGGCTCCCTCATCGAGTTGGAGGAGGGGCTTGCGATCACCTCGGTGCTCAGGACCGGAACGCCGGCGCGCGCCGAGGGCCACGAGCGCATCCCGGGGGAGCTCGCCCGCGCCGTGCACGACGTCGGCTTCCGCTCGACCGTGGCCGTGCCGATCAGCCTCGCCGGGGCGACCTGGGGCGCGCTGGTTGCAGCGCTGCGAGAAGGGGAGACGGTGACCGCCGAGACGGAGAGTCGCATGGCCGACTTCGCCGAGCTCGTCTCCCTGGCGCTCGCGAGCGCCGACGCGCGCGAGAAGCTCGCCGCCTCGCGGGCGCGCATCGTGGAGGCTGGCGACGCCGAGCGTCGGCGGCTCGAGCGCAATCTCCACGACGGCGCGCAGCAGCGACTCGTCACGCTCTCCCTCACCCTGGGGCTCCTTCGCGCGAGGCTCGAGGACGGCGACGCCGGCGCCGCCCTCACGCTCCTCGAGCGGGCGGCCGAGGAGCTCCGGTACGCGCTCGAGGAGCTCCGCGAGCTCGCACGCGGCCTCCACCCGGCGGTGCTGACCGAGCGGGGCCTCGGCGCAGCGCTCGAGACGCTCGCGCACCGGGCCCCCTTCCCGGTCGAGGTCGTTGCGATTCCTTCCGAGCGCTTGCCGGGGCAGATCGAGGCGGCCATCTACTTCGTCGTCTCGGAGGCGCTGGCGAACGCCGCGAAGCATGCTCGCGCACGCTCCGTGACCGCGGGCGTGAGGCGGGAGGACGGCCTCGTCCTGGTCGAGATCGCCGATGACGGACGCGGCGGCGCCGACGCCGCCCGGGGATCCGGCCTGCAGGGCCTGGCCGGCAGGATCGAGGCGCTCGACGGGCGTCTCTCCGTCGACAGTCCCCCCGGCCGGGGGACCGTCGTGCGCGCCGAGCTGCCGCTGCCGCGCTGATCCATCCGTCCCGATGCGCCGAAAAGCGTCAGCCGCTGTTCGGCTGGCGCTCCTCGCCATGTGGGCGGTCGCGCTCGAGGCATGTGCCGGCGGAGAAGCGGCTGAGGAGAGCGGGCGAGGCGCGTTAGCGCTTCATTTTGTATAGTCTCATTTCCTTCAAAGAGTGAAGCAAAGGAGGGCGGGATGAGCGTCACCGACGAGCTCCTTCAGAACGCGGAGAGATACGGGGCGAGCTTCGACAAGGCCGAGCTGCCACTCCCGCCCGCGAAGCGCGTCGCGATCGTGGCCTGCATGGACGCCCGGCTCAATCCGTACGGGCTGCTCGGGCTGAACGAGGGCGACGCGCACGTGATCCGAAACGCGGGCGGCGTCGTCACGGACGACGAGATCCGCTCTCTTTCGATCTCGCAACGGCTCCTCGGAACCGAGGAGATCATGCTCATCCACCACACCGATTGCGGGATGCTGACCTTCAGCGATGACGAGTTCAGGCGTCAGGTTCAGCGGGAGACGGGGATCAAGCCGGAGTGGGCTGCGGAAGCGTTCGACGATCTCGGGGAGGATCTCCGCCAGTCGATCGCGCGGATCAAGGCCAGCCCGTTCATACCGAAGAAGGACAGCGTGCGCGGCTTCGTCTACGACGTGGAGACCGGCCACCTCGACGAGGTCCGCTGAGAGCCGACGGCATCGATCGGTAGCGGCGGAAGAAGGTCGCGCGGAAGCTGCGCTCGGGCGTGGGCCCCCGCATCTATGGTGGCATCGATCGGGGCTCTGCCGGTCGGCCTCGGCCTGTGGATCGTCTTGGGCCACCGTCAGTGCTGGGCTCACATCCCGCTGTACACGCGGGAGGCGCCGGGGATGAGCGCGTTCGCACTCGAGGACGGTGTCGTGTACCACACCTACTTTGCCTACGCGCGCGGCCTGGATGCCCTCTGGGGCATGTACCAGTGGCTCGATCGGGCACCGAAGGGACGGAACGAGACTGGGCCTTGGTTCCGCCGCCGCGACGAGTACGTGTAGGGCTCAAGTCTCCGGCCGAGGGCTGCTGCAGCGGCGATTTGCAGAGCCCTTGGCGGGCTCCGTGATTGCTGCGGAAGGGATCAGAGCGTCGACGCGTGGGTTGCGCGGGCTCAGCCCTCGCCTTCCCAGTAGTCGAGCTTCGGCTCCGTGCGAAGCAGCGCCTGGTAGCCGTCGGACGCCGACCAGAGGCCGACCTTGCCGCTGTCGGGGTAGTGGACGACCGCCACCGGCGACTTGGACGAGAGAAGCAGGACTCTGCACGGCTCCTCCGAGCGGTTGATGACCTGATGACCTCCTGCCGGGCCTTCCGGGAAGACGGCGACGTCGCCGGGCTCGAGCTCGCGCTCTCCGTCGGGCCCGCGCAGCGTAGGCCGGCCCGAGATGGCGATCAACCACTCCTCGCAGCCGATCTCGTAGTGGTACGGCCAGGACTTCTCGCCGGGCGGGAGCTCGTAGAGGGTGCCGCCAAGAAGGCTGGCACCGAGACGCTTGCCTATCACGGCGGCCCTGTGCCGGTAGCCGGCGCGGTCGTTCTCGCCGTCCCAGTCCTGTTCGCCGAAGAGATTGAAGACTTCCATGCGCCAATCCTAAGTCGACGACGCTTGGTCGACGTTCTCGCGTAGCAGGAGCTCGCGCCTGCTCGCGTGACAGTCGACGCTGGTGCCGGCGGATCCGGACGGGATCCGAGTCCCCGGCGCACAACCCGAGGCAGTTGGCTACTGGCTCGGCGCGGGGGCTTGGGGATCGTTCTGCCAGAGGCCGAACTCGTTGCCCTCCGTGTCCTTGCAGAGCGAGAACCAGCCCATGCCGGGGACAGCCATCGATTCTCCTGCCTCGCCGCCGAGCTCCTTCACACGCGCGCTTCCTGCGTTGATGTCGTCGACGTCGAAGTAGACGCGGGTTCCGCGCTTGTCGGGCGGATCCGGCACGTAGAGGGCTCCGCCCGTCGTGTCGGAGAACCGGGTCATGTGGTACTCCGTCGGCCCCTCGAACGCTTGCCACTGCCAACCGAAGAGCGAGCTCCAGAACTCACGCGCCTTCGCCGTGTCGCCGGCCGGGATCTCCAGATGCACGATCTGTCCAGGCATTACCTCTCCTTCCGTCTCGTTCCCGGCGAAGCTTGCGCTCCGCCGTCTGCATTCAATACGACGAACGAGAACCGACGTCGTCGACACGCGATGCGCTTGTCGCCACCCCTACGTTGCCATGAACGACGTACGGCAGCCGGTCTCACCACCTACCACCCGGCCGGCAGCAGCGCGCGCAGGCCGTCGATCGTGTCCGCCTCGTCGGCGGTCTTGTCCGGCCGGTAGCGCCTCACGCGGGCGAAACGAAGCGCGACTCCACCCGCGTAGCGCGTCGAGGACTGGACGCCGTCCAGCGCGATCTCGACCACGAGCTCCGGCCGCACGAGCACCGCGATACCCTCCCGGCCGGCCTCGCGCTCAAGGAGCTCCTTGGTCTGCCACTCGAGGAGCTCGTCCGTCAGTCCCTTGAAGCATTTCCCGACCATCACGAATGTGCCCGTGGCCGGGTCGCGGGCGCCCAGGTGGAGATTCGAGAGCCACCCGCGGCGGCGGCCGTGACCCCACTCCGCGCCGAGGACGACGAGGTCGTACGTGCGCACCGGCTTCACCTTGAGCCACGCCTTGCCACGCCGGCCCGCGGCATAAAGCGACCCCGCGTCCTTCACGACCACTCCTTCGTGCCCGGCGCGCAGGGACTCGGCCAGTACGCGCTGCCCCTCTTCGGGGCGGGAGGTGAAGACGCCCGGTATGGTCAGGTGCGTCGCGACCGCCTCGAGCTTGGCGGCTCGCTCCTCGAGCGGTGTGTCGAGGAGGTCGTCGCCGTCGACGTGCAGCGCGTCGAACAGGAACGTCACGATGCCCTCCGGCGGTGCGTCGCCGTCGATCTGCGACACGGTGTCCTGGAACGCCGCCGGGCCGTCGGCGCCCATCCAGAGCGCTTCGCCGTCGAGCACCGCCCGGGTGACGTCGAGACGGCGCACCGCGTCGACGATCCCGGGGAGCGCATGCGTGATGTCGTTGAGGTTTCGCGTGTAGACGCGGACCTCCTCGCCGTGCCGGTGGATCTGGATGCGGATCCCGTCGAGCTTCCACTGCACCGAGGCCCGGTCGAAGCTCGCGACCGCTCCGGCCACGCTCTCGGCCGTGGACGCGAGCATCGGGAGCACCGGCCGGAAGATCTCGAACCCCACCGCGCGGAGACCCTCCTCCCCGTCGACGAGCGCGATCTCCGCAGTCCGGGTGAGGTCGCCCGAGAGCATGAGCGCCCGGCGGACGCTGTCACCGGAGACCCCCGCCGCCCTGGCGACGGCGTCCACCATGAGCCCGGCGAGCGCCCCTTGCCTGAGCTCTCCGGTGAGGAGGCGCCTGACGAAGCCGGCCTCCAGGTCGCTTGCGCGGGCGTTGAGCTCGCCTAGGATCCGCTTCCGCAGGGCCCCGGAGCCGGGACCCCTCGCCGTCTGGATGTCGGCGATCGCGCGGTCGAGGTCGTGGACGGTCAACGAGGGCTCGGCCGCAGGCTCGAGCTCGAGTGCGGCGACCGTCGCGTAGCCGACGCCGACTCTTCCCTGGCGTGGGACGCCGGAGAGGAGTCCGACGGCGATCGGCACCTCCCGGGGGTCGAGACTCCGCAGGAGCTCCGCGAGGATCGCGACCTTCCGGGAGCGCGAGCTCGTGCTCGCAACGTCCTCCGAGGCGGCGACGAGCTCGGCCAGGAGAGTCATCGTGTGCTAATCCTGCCTCCCCGCTTGGGATCGGCGCTCGCGGCGAGGAGCCGTCTCGTACCTAGGTGATCTTCTCCAGCGCCGCCCGCATCGCGTCCGGGATCGGGCGGGCACGCTCCCCGGCGCGGTCGACGTAGACGTGGACGAAGTGGCCGTGGGCCGAGGACTCGTCGTCGTCGTTCCTGAAGATGCCGATCTCGTAGCGGACGCTGGAGGTGCCGATTCGCGCCAGCCGGATCCCGGCTGTGACGCGATCCGGAAACGCGATCGGCTTCTCGTACGTGCACGAGGTCTCGACTACGAATCCGATGGTGTCGCCGGTCCGGATGTCGAGGACCCCCTCGTCGATCAGGTACCGGTTCACCGCGGTGTCGAAGAAGGAGTAGTAGACGACGTTGTTCACGTGGCCGTACACGTCGTTGTCCATCCAGCGGGTCTCGATGGTCAGGAAGTGCTTGTAGTCGCTCCTCCGCATCGGATCACCAGCAGGTGAGCGAGTCTGCGAAAAGCTCGGCGAGGAGCTCGCGGTCGACGGGCACGGGGGCGTTGTCGAGTAGGCGTCTCTGGACGATCGCGCCCTCGGTGAGCGCCGCGACGTCGGACCGGCCGTAGCCCACTCCGGCGATTCCGTTCGGCATCCCGGTCGCCTTCATCATCTCGGCGATCCGCCCGGAGATCGCCTCTCCCGGGTCCCCGTCCCGCATGTCGGCGCCGAGGAGCTCGGCCGCCTCGCGGTGGCGCTCGGGAGACGTCGACGCAATCCGGCGGAAGACCGCCGGTGCGTTGACGATGACCGACATGCCGTGGGGAACCATCGGCTCCTCCTTCGGGTAGCCGTCAGGGGAGAACGAGCCCACGAGCCCGGCGACCGCGTAGGACATCCCGTGGGGGACATGGACGCCCGCGTTGCCGAATGCGATCCCGGCGAGGGTCGCTGCCCACATCATGTTCTCGCGGGCCTCTCGATCCGACGGATCCTGTACGGCCCGGACGAGATACTCGCCGCACAGTCGGAGCGCCTCCCGGCAGCCGACGTCGCTCCACGGGTTGGCGCCCTGGCTCAGCGGTCGCGACAGGGCCTCCGTCTTGCTCCTCGCGGTGAACGGGCGCGCGGTGAAGGACTCGAGCGCGTGGGCGAGGACGTCGAACCCGCTCGCCGCGACCACGGGGCCGGGAAGCGTCTCCGTGGTGTCGGGATCGATCAGCGCGCGCGTCGGAACCAGGTGACGGTGGGCGATCCCGGTCTTCGCCTTCATCGAGAGCAGGTCGAAGATCGCGATACCGGTGCACTCGCTGCCCGTGCCGGACGTGGTGGGACAGGCGAGGTGGGGCCGGAGCGGTCCGGGAACTGGACGCGCCTCGCCGACGGGCGCGTTGACGTAGGTGAGGAGCTCGGCCGGGTGGGTGGCGTAGAGGTTCGCGGCCTTGGTCGTGTCGATGACCGAGCCTCCGCCGATCGAGACGAAGCCGTCGACCTCTGCCTCCACTGCGAACCGCGCCGCGTCCAGGGAGGATCGATCAGTCGGCTCTACCTTCACCTCGTCATAGAGGGCGACGTCAGCGCCGCCCGCCCGGAGCGAGGCGAGCGCGCGCTCGAACGGCTCGAGCGCCCTGACCCGCGGGTCCGTGAGGACGGCGACGCGCGAGAGCCCGAGGGCCCTCGCCCACGGGCCAGCCTCCTCGAGCGCGCCGCGACCGAAGGTGATCTGGTTGCGATCCACGGCAAAGGCCGATTCCCGCCCCTGGAGCGGGACATAGTGGCAGCACACCATCGGGGCGCCGACGCTACAGCATCAAGGATGCACCCAGGTAGGCGAGTGGAGCATGGCTTACTTGGAATCAGCCTTCTTCGTCGCGCGCAGCGCCGGCGGCCGCGTTGGAGCCGAGCGCGACTGACCCCAGCACGACGAAGGCAAGCAAAGCGACGACGCCGACTGCCTGAACCGGTCCGCCGTCGGGTACGAGTGTCGAAGGAAGCCCGACGGCCAGGGCTAGCATCGCGAGCCCAGCGATTTTCGGTCGAGGGTTGACGGAGACGGAGGAGCTGTGGACGTTCTCTTCTTGATCGGTCGGATCGTTTTCGCGCTCGTCTTCCTCTTCTCGGGCGCGACGGTGCACCTGCTCCGGGCGCGCCAGGGCATCGAGTACGCGCGCATCTACCGCGTCCCGGCGCCGGAGGTGCTCGTGCCGCTCAGCGGCCTAATGGCAGTTGCAGGAGCGCTTTCCGTGATTCTCGGGATCTGGGCCGACCTCGGCGCGTTGCTGCTCATCTCCTTCCTTCTGCCGGTCGCGTTCTTCATGCACGCGTTCTGGCGGGAGGCGGACGAGCAGATGAAGGCGAACCAGATGGCGCACTTCATGAAGAACATGGCGATGGCCGGCGGCGCGCTCGTGCTCTTTTACGCGTACAACCAGCTCCAGGGCGACGCCGGCCTGTCGATCACGGATCCGCTCTTTGGCCGCGGCTGATCGATAAATTCATACTCAACCGCACGGCTTGAACATGCCAATTTTGCAGGTTCTTTAGTCGCGGTGCGCCGGTCTGTGCACCAGCCAGCGGGACATTGCAAGGCGCGCCCTGACGCGGTGACTGCTGGCTAGGACGCCTCCAGTTTTCGCTTCAGCCGCTGCAGGCTGTCAGGAAGCTGCTTTCCCGCGTCTCGGCGCACGAGCGGGATGAGCAGAAGCCCGAAACCGCGCCCCTCGAAGTCGAGCTGTGCCGAGTACCGGGTACGCTGCCCCCCGTCGAGCGGCTCGAACGTGATCCTCCCTTGCGGCCGCACCGGTCCGTCGATGCCTCTGAAAGCGAGCCGGCTGGGTGGATCATGCTCGGTGACCTCCAACGTGAACGAGCGCGTGCCCCCGCCGACGCGGCGCGTCTGCTTCACTCGCGTGCCGACACGAATCGGCCCTTCTCCCTCCACCGTTGCAGCGAGCAGCTTCTCCTGCCACTCGGGATGGCGGGCCATGTCGCTGACGTACGCGAACACCTCCGCCGGCGGGCGGCCGATCTCGATGGTCTCGTTGATTGCCATGCGGAACCTCCCTGTTCCTGGCTAGGCAAGATGATCGCGGCAGACGGCGCAGACGTCAACGCTCCGCTCTCCGGCGTGAGAGCCCGCGTGCTCATTGGCACCGACCAAGTGGCACAAGTGCAACCTATGCTCGGGTTCGCGACCGCTGTCCCTCCGCATGGACAGCTGATCGCCGAGTCGCCTCGTGAGCGTCCGTCGTTGACGCTTTCGCCTCCGAGGCTGGTCTGACTCCTCTTTGCTGTGCGCCAGTTGTGCGCCAGTCAGCACGCAAGACAGTGGACTTCCATGGACTTTCCATGGACTGGGCACCCACGTGAAGAGGTCGTAAACCCGCATGGCTAGGCGGGAAAGCGGAGGGGGAGGGATTCGAACCCTCGATCCGCCAAACGACGGATAACGGTTTTCGAGACCGCCGCATTCGTCCGCTCTGCCACCCCTCCGGTGCGAGCACCCGCTGCGGAGCGGAGAAGGAGGGATTCGAACCCTCGAGGGAGGTAATCACCCCCCTAACGCCTTAGCAGGGCGCCGCCTTCAGCCACTCGGCCACTTCTCCGTGCACGGCCATGGTAACAACGGGTTGGGCGCCTCCTGGAACGACGAAGCCCGCTTCGGGTTCGGAGGAGCCGCACGACCGAAACGGGCCTTCGCCAGACGCCGGAGGTGAGGGGAGCCGGCACCCGAAATGATGCTGACCCCGGCGGCACGCGCCTACCCTCCGAAGGGTGATCTCTCGACTAGGTTTGCGGCCGTGAGGATCGGCCGGCGCGACGTGGCGCTCACCAACCTCGACAAGGTCTTCTTCCCCGAGGTGGGCCTGACCAAGGGCGACCTGGTCCGTTATTACGTCGACCTCGCCCCCTGCGTCCTCCACCACGTCGCGCGCCGTCCCCTGCACATGAAGCGGTTCCCTCACGGGGTCGAAGGCGACTTCTTCCACCAGAAGCGCGTCCCGGTTCCGCATCCGGAGTGGCTCGAGACGGTGCACATCGTCTTCCCCCGGCACGGGCGCACGGCCGACTTCCCCGTCGTCACCGACGCTGCCGGCCTCGCCTGGATCGCCAACCTCGGCTGCATCGAGCTGCACACATGGCACTCACGGGTGGACGACGTCGAGCGGCCCGACTACATGCTCGTCGACCTCGACCCGAGCAAGGGAAATCCGTGGGAGCACGTCCGCGCGATCGCGCTCGTCGTCAAGGAGGTGATGGACGAGCTCGACCTGCCGAGCTATCCGAAGACGTCGGGGGCGACCGGCTTCCATGTGCTCGTCCCCATCCGCCCGGAGCTTCGCTTCCCAGACGTGCGGCGCTTCGCCAATGCGCTGGCGGAGGAGGTGGAGCGGCGTGTCGGAGACCAGGACGTGGCCACCACGACGTGGAAGGTGGCCGAGCGCCGGGGCGTGTTCGTCGACTACGGCCAGAACGCGCGCGACCGGACGATCGCCTCCGCGTACTCGATCCGGCCGCGCGCGGATGCCCGGGTATCCGCCCCGCTCCGCTGGGAGGAGGTGGCCGACGTCGACCCGGCCGCGTTCACGCTCGCGACGATGCGCGAGCGCGTGGAGCGTGTGGGCGACCCGACCGCGGGCATGTGGCGGCGGAAGGTCAGCCTCGTCCCGCGCTTCGGGAAGCTCGGCCTAGAAGCTCCGGCACCGTAGGGTCGCCCTTCTGTGGGCGGGGGCGGACCTGCGCGAACGTGCAGTCCTCCGGATCCTTGTCCGGTCGGAAGCGGAGGAAGCGGGTGCCGTGGCGGAAGCGGGCCTTCTGCCACTTGTCGTAGCGGATCTCGACGACGAGCTCGGGCTTGACCGACGTCCACTCGAGCTCCTGCTTCGGCCGCCAGCGGCTTGGCTGGCCGGGCGGCTCCCTGAGGGGCGCGGGGCCGAGCAGGGGGAGTACGCGCTCCTCGATCTCTTCGCGACGCCCGCGGGCGGCCGCCGAGGCCGCGCCGACGTAATGGAGCTCGCCCTCGTCGTCGTAGAGGCCGAGTAGGAGCGTGGCGATTCGCTTCTCCTTCTCCTTCCAGCGGACGCCGACGACGATGCAGTCGGCCGTCTTGTGGGCTTTCACCTTGAGCACGGCGTCGCGCGAGCCGGGTAGATACGGCTGGTCGACCTTCTTGGCGATGACACCGTCGAAGCCGGCCACCTCCAGGCGGTCGAGCCACTCCTGGGCCTGCGACCGCTCCTGCGTCGCGGGCGAGATCTGGAACGGCAGCGACTCGACCCGCGCTCGCCGCTCCTCGAGCGGCAGCCGGTGCAGGTCCTCGCCGTTCCAGAGGAGGACGTCGAAGCAGACGAACCCGGCCGGGATCTCTGCGGAGAGCCTCCTGATCCGGCTCTCCGCGGGGTGCAGGCGCATCTGGAGGGCGTCGAACTCGAGCGCGCCCTCCTGCTCGATGACGATCTCCCCGTCGACCGCCGATTTAGGCGGGAGCTTCTCGCCCAGCGACTGGAGCTCGGGGAAGTAGCGCAGCAGAGGCCGTGCGTTCCGGCTCCAGAGGTGCAGCTCGCCGTCGAGGTTCTCGAGGATCCCGCGGAAGCCGTCCCACTTCGGCTCGTACTGCCAGCCGTCCGACTCCGGCAGGCGGTCGACCAGCTCGGCCTCCATTGGCGGGAAGGGGAGGCTCTTCGGCGGTGTCGGCTCCGAACCCTCGTCCTGCGGCATCGCGTCAGCTTGCCGTATCCGGCCACCGCCCGGGCTGAGGTATCGCAAAGTACCTGCCGTTACAGGTCTTGCGCGCGAGGGTAGCCTCCGACGGGCGCGGCAGCGGCGGCCCGCAGAGATCAGGGCCTAGGCGAAACCGAAGCAGTGGACTCGCCCGTCTAATTCAGTGGACGCTATGCGTAAAGTCGCAATTACCGGCGTAGGGGCCGTGACGCCCCTCGGAAACGACGCACCCTCCACGTGGGAGGCGCTGGTCGCCGGGCGCAGCGGCGTGGACGTCATTCGGGCCTTCGACGCGAGCGAGTTCCCGGTGCGGATCGCCGCGGAGGTGAAGGACTACGACCCGAGCAGCGCCACGCGCCCCAAGGAGGCGCGGAAGTTCGACCGGAACGTCCTCTTCGCGCTCTCGGCCGCCAAGGAGGCGCTGACCGACGCCGGCATCAACGGCTACGCGCCCGAGCGGACCGGAGTGGTCGTCGGGAACTGCATCGGCGGGTTCAACGAGCTCATGCGGCAGCACGACGTGCTGCGCGAGCGTGGGCCGGATCGCGTCTCCCCCTACTTCCTGGCGAACGTCCTCGTCGACTCGCCGAGCGGCCAGCTCGCCATCGAGCTGGGCGTCCGCGGTCCGAACTACGCCGTCGTTTCGGCCTGCGCGACCGGCTCGCACGCCATCGGCGAGGCCGCCGAGCTGATCCGGCGCGGGGACGCGGACGTCGTCCTCGCGGGCGGCACCGAGAGCTGCATCCACCCGCTCATCCTCGCCGGGTTCTGCTCGATGCGCGGGCTGGCCACGGAGAACGGAACGCCGGCGAAGGCGGCGCGCCCCTTCGACGCCGCACGGGCCGGCTTTGTGATCGCCGAGGGCGCCGGGATCGTCGTGCTGGAGGAGCTCCAGGAGGCGCGGAGCCGTGGGGCGCGCGTCTACGCGGAGGTGCTTGCGTACGGGGCCTCCAACGACGCCCACCACATGCTCCAGCCGGACCCGGAGTCGGTCGGCGTCGCGGACATGATGCGAGCCGCGCTCGCTCGCGCGAAAGTGGCGCCGGAGACGGTCGACTACGTGAACGCGCACGGCACCGGCACGCCGCTTGGGGACCTTGCCGAGACGCGCGCGATCAAGGAGGTCTTCGGCGACCACGCGTACGAGCTGGCCGTCTCGTCTACGAAGTCGATGACGGGTCACATGTTCGGGGCTGCCGGCGCCGTCGAGGCCATCGCCTCGGCGCTCGCAATCCACCACCGCGTCATTCCCCCCACGATCAACTACGAGACGCCTGACCCCGATTGCGATCTGGATTACGTGCCGAACGAGGCGCGCGAGGCGGAGATCCGCGTCGCGCTCTCGAATGCAATGGGCCTGGGCGGCCACAACGGCTGCGTCCTCCTCGGCCGCGTCGACTAGGGCCGTGGCCGGTGCCAGGCACCGGACATGGCCTCACGGGACGATGTGAGCGGGGGTCAGGTCACTGACCGAGGCGAGGGTGACGTCGGCCGCCGCGAGGGCGTCGGCGTGGGGTTGGTACACCGGGTTGGGCACGGCGACGACCCGCATCCCGGCCGCTTTGGCGGCGAGGATGCCGTTCTCGGAGTCCTCGACGGCGGCGCATCGGCCCGGCTCGACGCCGAGGAGGCGGGCGGTCTCGAGGTAGACGTCGGGGGCGGGCTTGCCCTTCGCCACCTCCTCCGAGGAGACGGTGACCTCGAAGAATGGTCCGAGCCCGGCGAGCTCGAGCGCGAGGTCGATGAGCTCGCGATTGGACGAAGAGGCGAGTCCGAGCCGCCAGCGCTCCGCGATCCGCTCGACCGCCTCGCGGGCCCCGTCGAAGAGGGGCAGGTCCTTGCGGTAGATCGCCTCGAGCCTCCTCACGACCTCGGCCGAGATGGCGCCCGGCTCGTCCGCGATGCCGACGACATCTCGCATGTAGCGCGACCACTCGGGCGAGGACATGCCCATCATGTCTCGGGAAGCCCCCGCGTGCCAGCGTCCGCCGCGCTCTTCCGCGAGCTGCTGCCGTGCCTCGTCCCAGACGTGCTCGGAGTCCACGAGAACGCCGTCGAGGTCAAAGACGACGGCCTCGATCGAGCTCATATCGACGCGTACCGCTGACCGACGTAGACGAGGGCGGGCCCGGGACGACCCGACTCCACCGAGAGCACCTCGCCGACGAAGAGCGTGTGGTCGCCGGCCTCATGGGCAGCCTCGAGCCGGCACTCGAGCCAGCCGAGGGCACCCTCGAGGAGCGGCGCCCCCGCCGCTCCCTCGCGCGTCGCGATCCCGTGCCAGTGGGCGAGCGGCGGCACGCCGCGGGCAAAGTGCTGCGCCACGGCTTCCTGGTCGCCCGCCAGTAGGCTGAGCGCGAATCCACCGGCCTCGCGGAGCAGCTCGTGCATCGCGGCCTGACGACTGACGGCGGCTCCCACGAGGGGGGGCTCGAGCGACAGCGAGGTCAGCGACCCCAGCGTGAGCCCGAGCCGCTCGCCCTCGGCGTCCACGGTCAGGACGGCGACACCGGCGGGGAAGCCTCGCATCAGGGAGCGTAGGTCTGCGCCGAGGGACGTCAGCGGCGGCGCTCGAGGTCGAGCGCGTCCATGAGTTCGGTCCCCCGCCTGTCCCCGGAAGCCAGCTCGGGAAAGAGCTCGTTGAGCTGCGCCGCCATCTCGCGCAGGCCCTCCAGCACGCGTTGACGCCGCTCCTCGAGCGAGCGGGCTTCCTCGCGGAGCCCGTCGTTTCGCCGCCTGGCGTCGCCCTCGATCTGCTCGGCCATCCCCTCGGCCGCCGCCCGCATCGCCCGGGCCTGCTCCTCCGCCTCCGAGACGATTGTGCGCGCCTCCTCCTCGGCCTCGCGCCGCTGCTGGCTCGCGTAGCCCTCGACGGCATCGCGGATGTCACGCGCGTAGTCCTCCGCGTCGGAACGGGTGCGTTCCGCCTCGCGCGTCAGCTCGTCAATCCTGGTGTCCGCAGCTTCGCGCGCGCGCGCGAGGATTGCCTCCGCCTGGGCGCGGGCGTCCCGGCGGATGCCCTCCGCCGCCTCCTCGGCCGCCCTGAGTACGCCGGCGACCGCGTCGCCCACCTCGGTGTACTCCTTCGCGCGCTCCGGGGCCGCGGTGAGCGGTTTCACGGACTCCTCGACCGGCGCGGTGTCGTCAGACCGACCAAGCACGCGAGCTCCTTCCTGCGATCGAAAGCCCGCACGGCGTGCGGGGAGGGAACTTATTGCATCCCTCGGCCCGGGATGCAAACGACGGGCCCGCCGAAGCGGGCCCGTCGCATGCTGCGTGAGGCGGTCTCGCGCTACTTCGCGGGACGCACCTGGACCTGCATGCAGCCGCCGGAGTCACGCTCTGCACCCGCGGCAAGCGCATACAACGGGTTTCCTCATAGGCCCCCTTTTTCGATTCCTGGCCTCCCCGCGCGAAACAGCCCCCGACGCGGGACCTGGCAGCGTAAGACGAAAACGACGCGAGTGTGAGGCGTGGGGCGGGCCCCTCGGGCACAATCCCGGCGATGCCGCACATCCGGCTCATCCAGGAGGCCGAGGCGACCGGTGCGCTCGCCGAGCAATACCGCGCCGCGATCGGGCGGGCCGGGAAGGTCTTCAACATCGTCAAGGCGATGTGCCTGCGCCCCGGCGTGCTCGAGCGCTCGATGGAGCTCTACAAGGCGATCATGTTCGGGCCCTCCGAGCTCTCGCGCGGAGAACGCGAGCTCCTCGCCGTCGTCGTCTCGCGCGCGAACGACTGCCACTACTGAATCCGCGCGCACGCCGACGACCTCCGTGCCGAGGGCGCCCCGGAAGAGCTGGCCGAGCACGCGATGCACGACTACCGTCAGGCCGACCTCCCTCCGCGCGTGCGGGCTCTCTGCGATCTCGCCGTCCAGATGACGCACGGGCCTGCCTCGGTGCGCGGCGAGGACATCGAGGCCCTCCGCCGCCTCGGCTGGAGCGATGCGGGGATCCACGACGCGATCCAGGTCGTCGCGTACTTCAACTACATAAATCGTGTCGCGGACGCCGTCGGCATCGACGACGAGCCGGAGTGGGGCCCGCGCTGACGGACGCCGGGGCGGATGCCTGATCGGCCATTTGAGCACCGCCGGATGACGACCGATCCGCGGCGCCGCTCGCCACG
>DASQWP010000179.1:0-18388 GCA_035640195.1 Gaiellaceae bacterium
CTCCGATCCCGGCCACGACCCGGGTCGTACAAATTCCCCCCGGCCCCATGCCGACCTTCACCGCGTCCGCCCCCGCCTCGATCAGCGCCTCGGTGCCCTCGGCCGTCGCCACGTTCCCGGCGACGACGGGCACATCCAGGCGAGCCTTGATCTCGCGCACCGTCTCGAGCACGCCGTGGGAATGCCCATGCGACGTGTCGACGACGAGGACGTCGACCTCCTCGTCCACGAGCGCCGCGGCCCGCTCGAGCCCCTCCCCGCCGGTGCCGACCGCGGCACCGACGCGCAGGCGGCCCTGGGCGTCCTTGGTCGCCAGCGGATACTTGGTCCGCTTCTCGATGTCCTTGACCGTGATGAGCCCCTTGAGGCGGCCTTCCTCGTCCACCACGGGAAGCTTCTCGATCTTGTGCCGGTGGAGGACGGCGCGCGCCTCCTCGAGCGTCGTCCCGACGGGGACGGTGACGAGATCACGGCTCGTCATCAGGCCGGAGACCGGCCGGGAGACGTCGTCCTCGAAGCGGAGATCGCGGTTCGTGAGGATCCCGGCCAGGCGGCCGTCCTCGTCGATGATCGGAACGCCGGAGATGCGGTAGGCGGCCATCAGCCCGAGCGCGTCCGCGACGCGCGCGTCCGGGCGCAGCGTCACCGGCTCCACGATCATCCCCGCCTCGGAGCGCTTGACCTTGTCCACCTCCGCCGCCTGGGCCGGCACGGGCAGGTTGCGGTGGACGATCCCGATGCCTCCCTCCCGCGCGAGGGCGATCGCCATGCGCGCCTCCGTCACCGTGTCCATCGCCGCGGAGACGAGCGGGATCTGGAGCTCGATCGTCCGCGTGAGGCGGGTGCGGATCGAGACGTCCGCCGGGAGCACGGCCGACTCGGCGGGCACGAGGAGCACGTCGTCGAACGTGAGCCCCTCCTTCGCGAACTTGCGCTCGAGCGCGAGGAGCCGCTCGATCTCGTCCGGACGCAGCTCGACGCTCACCCAGGCGATCGTACCAGCGGGCCCCGACGATCCAGCCTAGGCGTCCTGCGCGATCGGCTCGAGCCGCTCGAGCGTGACGAGCGGCGTCAGGCGGCTCGCCTCGCGCGGATCGAAGCGTCCGGGCCCCGGCTCGAGCACGGAGGCGGCCCCTGCCGCGACTGCGCTCCGGACGGCGTCGTCGAAGGAGCGCCCGCCGACGCGCGCGGCGATGAACCCGGCGAGGAGCGTGTCCCCCGCCCCGACGGTCGACGTCGGCTCAACGTGGGGTGCGCGGGCGCGCACGCGCACCTCGTCTCGGTCCTCCCGGAGCAGCGCGTAGCACCCCGTGTGCTGCGTGACGATGACGTTCCGCGCGCCCAGCGCGGCGACCTCGTCCAGCGCGGCGGCGAGGTCCTCATCGTCGAACTCGTGCCCGACGAGCGCCTCCGCCTCCTGCTGGTTGGGAGCGACGAGGTACGGCTCGGCCTCGACCCCGAGGCGGAGCGGTTCTCCCTCCGTGTCGAGAACGGCCAGGAGCTGCCGGCGCGCGAGATCGCGCACGAGCTCTCCGTACACCCCCGGGTCGACGCCGCGGGGAAGCGACCCGGCCAGCACGACGAATTCGGCGCGCTGGGCGAGGTAGTCGAGCTTCTCGCGGAGCATCTCGAGCTCGTCCTCGCTCACCTCCGGGCCCCATTCGTTGACCTCGGTGTAGGCGTTGGTCGTGGGGTCGAGCACCGTGATCGACGTGCGCGATTCCTCCCGGATGCGCACGAAGTCGTTGAGGATGCCTTCGTTGGTGAGCTCCTCGACGAGGCGCGTCCCCGTCCGCCCGCCCGCCAGGCCGGTGCAGACGACGGGGGCGCCGAGACGCTTGAGCGCCCTTGCGACGTTGATTCCCTTGCCGCCGGCGGACTGGAAGCCGGCGCTCGCGCGGTGGCGGTGCCCGGGCTGGAAGTTGGGGACGACGAGCGTCCGGTCGATCGCCGCGTTCAACGTGACGGTAACGATCATCCGAAGACCCCGAACACGGTTCCGAGCATCGCGCCGGCCTCGTCGAGCGCCCGGTCGGCGTACCAGTCGACACGTTCGCTCAAGCTCGGCTCGGGGACCGCCCGGGCGGCGACGAGGGGTCGCCGCGTGACGATGCGCTCGCCCTCGAGGACGACCACCTCGCCGAGGCGCTCGCCCTCCTCGACAGGGAGCTCGACCATGGCGGGAGCAACCACGCGCTGGACGAAGCGCACGCCGGAGTCGAGCCGGATCACGCGCCTGGCGCCTTCGAGGGCGACGAGGTCGACGCGCTCCTCCGAGAACGGGATCGCCGCGGTGGCGTAGCCCTCGCCCTCGCGCACCAAGGTCACGCGGCCGTACTGGTCGAAGCCCCACTCGAGCAGCTCCTCCAGGTCGGCGTTCCGCCTCGCCCGGCCGGGGCTCCCGAGGAGGACCGCGTAGATCGTCGTCCCGTGCCGCCGCGCCGCGGCGACCTGGCTCCAGCCGGCGTTGTCCGTATGCCCTGTCTTCACCCCGATGAGCCCGGGGAAGGTCCCGAGGAGGTCGTTCCAGGTGCGGAGAGTTCGCCCTCCGTCCATGCCTGCGGTGCGCCGGCGGACGAGCTTGCGCACGAGAGGCTCCCGCATGGCCTGCCGGGCGAGCACGAAGGTGTCCTCGGCGGAGGAGTAGTGGCCCGGCGTGTCGAGGCCGTCGGGGCGCACGTAGCGCGTGTCGTCGAGCCCGCGCTCGTCTGCCTCCTCGTTCATCAGACGAACGAAGCGGCGCACGTCCCCGTCGGCGACGTGCGAGGCAAGCGCGTAGGCGGCGTCGTTGGCGCTCTGGATGAGCGCGGCCGCGAGCAGGTCGCGGACGGACAGCTGCTCGCCCTGCTGGAGGTGAATCGAGGACTCCCCGATCGAGGGAGCGAGCCCGCGGACGGTCACGAGCTCACCCGGCTCGGCGCGCTCGAGCGTGACGAGAGCGGTCATGAGCTTCGTGATGCTCGCCATGGCCAAGCGCGCGTCCGCGTTCCGCTCGTAGAGCACCTCGCCGGTCTCCCCGTTCGCGACGAGCACGGCCCGTGCGTCGACGGGAGGCGGGGTCGCCGGAGCCGCTGGCGCAGCCCAGCCGAGGGCGAGCGCCGCGAGAAGAAGGAGCAGGGCGAGGCTCCGACGCACGCCCATCAGGCTATAACTCCGGCGATGGAACCCGCGGAGAGCAGCAGCCGGCCCGAACGCGTCCGCGGCGTCGAGCGCTCGCTCCAGGTGCAGGTCGGCGGGCTGGGCGGATTCGAGCTCCGGCCGACGCGTTTCTTCGTCTGGGGCGGCACGGAGCGCGAAGGCAGCGAGCGGATCCTGCCGCTCGGGGCGAGACCGCGCAACCTGCTCGTCCCGCGCCGCCCGCGCGAGGTCCACGCCGGCTCCGTCCACGTCCGCACGCTCGGCAACCCGCTCATGACGATGGCGCTCGCGGGCATCCACGCAGCACGGCAGATTCGCAGAACCCGCTAGAGCTAGACGTTCGGCCGAATGCGGATGCGCTGGCCCGGGCTGAGGGCAAGCGGGTCGATGCCGGGGTTGAGCTCGATCAGGCGGTCGGTCGTCGTCTCGAAGCGCGCGGCGATCGACTCCAGCGTGTCCCCAGATCGGACGCGGTAGAAGCGCCGTCGCGGGTTGGTGTTCGTCTCCGTCGTCGTGGTCGGCGACTGCGTCTCGGTCGGCGTCGTAGCGGGATTCGTCGTGGTCGGCGCAGCCGTGTTGTCCTCTCCGTCGAGGGCCGCTTGGACGAGCGAGACGAGCACGAAGGCGGCCACGAAGAACGCCACGGGCGCCGCCAGACGGGCAGCCCAGATCCGCAGGCGGTCCTGGTTCACCAGCCCGAGACGGCCCAGACCTCGCCGCGAAGTCGGGCGGCCTCGGCAGCCGCCGCCTTGCGCCAGTCTGCCCCCTCCACGCGGAAGGCGTAGATGACCGAGCGGGAGACCGGCACCAGCGCGCTCGCGGGCCCGCTGGTGAAGGCGCGCGCGACGTCCGCGGGGGTCGCACCCTGGGCGCCCACGCCGGGTAGGAGCATGATCGCCTGCGGCATGAGCCGGCGCGCCTCGGCGACCGCGCGGGGATAGGTGGCGCCAACGACCGCGCCGACGCTCGAGAGCCCGCGGTCGCCCACGAGCTCCTCCCCCCACTCCGCGACGAGCTCCGCCACCTGCTGCCAGAGCCTGCGTCCATCAGAGAGAGCGGCGTCCTGGACGTCCGCGCCGCCCGAGTTCGACGTCTTGACGAGGCAGAAGATCCCGGTTCCCGACCTGCGGCACGCAGCCAGGAGCGGCTCGAGCGAGTCGCTCCCGAGGTACGGGTTGACCGTGAGGGCGTCGACGCGGGGCGGGTCTCCTTGCCGCTCCTCCAGGTAGGCGTCGGCGTAGGCACGGGCGGTCGAGCCGATGTCGCCCCGCTTGCCGTCCGCGACCACGAGGAGGCCCGCCGCGCGCGCATACTCGCAGGCAGCCTCGAAGGCGCGCAGGCCGTCGGCGCCGAGCGCCTCGAAGAACGCAAGTTGCGGCTTCACTCCCACGACGTACGGCGCCACCGCGTCCACGAGTCCGCAGCAGAAGCGGGCGACGGCGTCTGCGGCCGCGCCCCGGCTCGCGTACGCGTCCCCGCGAAGCTCGACGGGAAGCAGCTCGGGCCGCGGGTCGAGCCCGACGAGGAGCTGGCTGCGCTTGCGGTCGACCGCCTCCGCGACGCGATCGGCGAACGTCGCTGCCGCAGTCCTCGGACCGGCCTCGACATCCTGCGCCATAGACGGAGCTTAGATGGCTGACCGGAAAGTGTGGTGCCGCCGGGGGCGTCATGGGCGTCATCCGGGGGTGTCAAGGTTTCCGGACAGTTTCCGGTCATCATTCACGCTACTCTCGGCCACGGATGGGAGCAGGCGGCGGCGATTCCGGCCTCCTCCAGCGGAAGCACCGTGAGCTCCGGCGGCGGGCGGCGCAGGAACGACCCGAGCAGGTGGAGCTCGTCCGCGTCCTCGGGCGCGAGCGACGGCTCCGCGGCGCGCGCCTCGGCGATCCCGGAGCGAACCTCGACGACCGCGCCTCCGCCGGCCGGAAGCGTCCTCACGGAGGCGACCCGCCCGCCGGCGACGAAGAACGCGCGCAGGGAGCCCTCCGAGACCGCCGGTGCGAGCAGGCAGAGCTCCGCGGCTCGGAGCCGCTCGAGGTCTGCGAGCTCCCGGACGAGGCTCTCGAGCGCTTGCACCCGGTCGCGCAGGCGGGCGGCGTCCTCGTAGCGCAGGCACTCGGCCAGATCGTGGAGGCGGGAGCGAAGCCGTGGGAGCGGCCCCCCGCGGAGGAGCGTCTCGACCTCCTCGGGCGAGGCGCCGGCCAGCGCGCGGGCGGCCCGCTCGGCTCGCCGGCGGCTTCTGATCGGCCCGAGCTCGGTCGGCGTGCGAGAGACCACGAAGCCGACCCCGCGACGCTTCAGGTAGACGTAGCGGTCCGGGCGGCCTCCGCGCGCGTTGGCAGGCGGCCGCAGCTCGCGGATGAGGCGGAGCTCCTCGAGCGCAGCCTCGAGCTCCGAGCCGAGGACGCGCCATTCGACGCGCTCGACCGCGCTGAGCGCCGCCTCGACGGCGGGGCGCTGCCGCTCCGAGCGGAAGTACGAGCGCAGGCGCGCGCGCAGGTCGCGGGCGCGCCCGACGTAGAGGGCCTCGCCACGCGCGTCCCGGAAGACGTAGACGCCGGGCCGAGGCGGGGCGCCGAAGACGAGCGAGCGCTTCTCGTAGACGCGCCGCCGGCGCGGCGCGGCCAGATCGACGAGATCGGCCACCGTCTCCGCACCCCGCTCCTGCGCGAGCCCGACGAGCGCGACGAGCACCTCCGCGGTCGCCTGCGCGTCCGGGAGCGCGCGGTGGCACGGCCGCACGGACGTGCCGAAGAAGTGCGCCAGGGAGGCGAGATCCGCGCGAGGAGAGCGACCCGCGAGCAGGCGCCGCGCGAGCCCGACCGTGTCGACGACCGGCGCGACGATCCGGCGGCCCGTCAGCACAGCGACCTCGCGGTCGAGGAACGCGAGGTCGAAGCGGGCGTTGTGGGCGACGAGGACGGAGTCGCCTGCGAAGGCGACGAAGCGACGGACGGCGCTCTCGACCGAGGGCGCTCCCCGTAGGTCGCGGTCGGCCAGGCCCGTGAGGCTCGTCACCGCGCGCGGCAGCGGCCGCCCCGGGTCGACGAGCGTCTGGAAGGTCCCGGCCGGGAGGAGCCCGTCGACCCGAACGGCTCCGATCTCGCAGATGGCCGACCGGACCGGGCGGAGTCCTGTCGTCTCGAGGTCGACCACGACGTAGCGCGCTGCCTCGAGAGGGAGGTCGGCGCCGGGCGGCGCGGCGAGAGCGACGCAGCTCCCGCTCCAGGCAAGACGGGCGTCGCCGGCGACGACGTCTTCGAGCAGGCTCCGCGCAAGCCCGACCGGCGCGTGCGCGAGCGCGAAGAGGGAGCGCGCGGCCTCCTCGGCCGGGACGGGCCCGCGGCGCTCCTCGACAAGCTCGACGAGCCGGTCGGCGGAGTCGAAGGCGAGCTGCACGAGTTCCGATCATACACGAACGTATGTTCCCCTTAGTCTGCGAGCTCGGGGTGCCTGACCTTGACCCGGTACTCGCGCCGGCCAATCGCCTCGTACGCCACCAGCAGCGAACACACGGCGCTCACGAAGGCGAGCGCCGCGAGCGCCGGGACCGCGGCCGCAGCCGGGATGAGGGCGATCAACACGACCGCCCCGAGCGTCCGGCGCCGGAAGACTCGGCCGGTGGTTCGGAAGAGGAACGTGATCTCTGCGAGCAGGTAGAGCGCGGCGCCCCCGCAGAGCGCCACTGCCGGCACGGTCTCGAGCGCCTCATCGAGGTGGTGGAGTGTCGTCTCGAGGCCCAGGGCGAAGAGGACGATGCCGGCGACCATCGGCAGGTGGAGGTAGCTGTAGGCGTGCAGCGCGAGCCGGTGCAGCTCCAGGCCCCTCGCCTGCATGAGCCGCCTCCGTGCGAAGATCGCGGCCACGTCGAAGTAGAGCCACCAGAGCGCCGAGAGAACGACGATTCCGAGCGCCGCCGCCAGGATCACTCCCGTATCCAGCTCGAGGCCGGCGCCGACGCCGATGGCGATGATCGACTCGCCGAGGGCGATCAGGATGATCAGCCCGTGCCGCTCGGCGAAGTGCTCGGACGCGACCTTCCAGCCGCGTCCCACGCCGATCACGACCGGGCCAAGGTAGTCGATCGCAAGCGCGAGGAGCCAGACCGCGATGCGCTCGTCCCCCTCGAGGAAGCCGGCAAACACGAGCAGCAAGGGGCCAACGATCGCGGTCGGCGCGAACCGGAGAAGTGCGCCCCGGCGGTCGGGATCGTCACGGCCGACGACGGCGGAGAGGACGAGATGAAGCAGGCGAACGAGGAGGTAGGTGGCACCGAACAGCAGGGCGTCGTCTCCGAAGGCGCCCGGCACCGCCAAGGCGACGCCGAACATCGTGCCCATCGACGCGAGCATCACCAGCCGGACGCCGCCCTCGTCGACATCCATCGCGCTCGTCAACCACGCGTACACGCTCCACGCCCACCAGAGCGCCGCGAGAACGAGCATCCCGCGGAAGAGTCCACCCCACGTCGGGTCGTCCACGAGCAGGCTCGTAACCTGGGTGAGCGCGAACACGAAGACCAGGTCGAAGAAGAGCTCGAGCGGGGTGACCCGGTGCTCGGCGTCGTGCTCGTCGACCGTCGGTTTCAAGTCCTCCGCTTCGGCGTCATCTGCGGTCGGTCGGTTCATGTCGTGGAGCTCGTGCGCGGTCCGGTCGACTCAGTTGTCGATCGGCGGCGCGGCCCCGTACTCCTCATCGGTGACGTGGTCACCCCAGGTCGCGGGGTTGCCTTCGTCGTCGATTTCGAGCATCGCGAGGTGGGTCATGAAGCGCGTCGGCGTAGCGCCGTGCCAGTGATCCTCGCCCGGCTCGAAAAACACGCGGTCGCCGGAGCGGATCACCTCGAGCGGCCCCCCGCGCCGCTGGGCGAGGCCGACGCCCTCCGTGACGTAGATGGTCTGGCCCCGCGGGTGTGTATGCCACGCCGTCCGTGCGCCCGGCGTGAAGTGAACGCTGCTTGCGCTCAGGCGCGATCCGCCTGACGGGGTCGCGACCGGGTCGATGTAGACCGCGCCGGTGAACCACTCGCTCGGCCCCGCCGCGGTCTCGACGCTGTTCCTGGTTATTTGCATGGATGCCTCCTAACAGTCTCGGGCGCCAGGATTGTGCGCGCGTAACTCCCGCGCTGCGCAGCCGCGGCGTGAGCCAGCGCGATCCGAGATTCGTACGGCGGGTCCGAAAAAGACGAGGGCCGCGGCAGCGGCCCTCGTCGTCAGCGCGTGAAGGGAGGGTGTGTAGCGCTAGCGCAGCGCCTGCTTGAGCGAGCTTCCTGCGGAGAACTTCGGCACGGTCGCGGCGGGGATCTGCACGCGCTCGCCGGTGCGCGGGTTCACGCCCTGCCGCGCGCTCCGCTGCTGGGCCGAGAACTTGCCGAAGCCGGTGAAGGCGACCGCCTCGCCGTTCTTGAGCGCATCCGTGATCGAGTCGAGAAACGCGTCGACAGCCTTGGTCGCGTCGCGTTTCGAGAGCCCGCTCCTATCGGCGACCTTGTCGATGAACTCGGCTTTCGTCACTGCCCTCTCCTTCCGTCCTCTGTTTGCCTGGAAAGACCGGCCGAAACCCTAACAGGTCGCTCCGATAGCGAGCAACCATGCGGGTTTGCGGGTCTTTTCACGCCTCGACGACCTCCTGAACGCGGAAGAGCGGATGCAGGCGCACCGCTTTGCGGGCCAGAGCGTCCGCTCCACCCTCCTCCCGATCGACCACGCAGACGGCCGCCCGGCAGGCCAGCCCCGCCGACCGCAGCGCGTCGACGGCCTGGACGGCGGCGCCCCCGGAGGTGACCACGTCCTCGATCAGGCAGACCTCCTCCCCCTCCTCGTAGGCGCCCTCGAGCAGGCGCTCGGTGCCGTAGCCCTTCGCCTCCTTGCGGACGATCAGGAAGGGAAGGCCGCCGGCGAGCGAGGCGGACGCTGCGAGGACGACGGCCCCGAGCTCGGGACCGGCGAGGCGACTCGCGCCGGGGGCGGCCTCGCGGGCACGGGCGGCCAGCCGGTCGCCGAGGGCGCGCAGGAGCTCCGGCCGCGTCTCGAAGCGGTACTTGTCGAGGTAGTAGCGCGAGCGGCGGCCGGAGCGGAGCACGAAGTCCCCCTCGAGGTAGGCGTGCTCGCGGATCAGCCTCGCGAGCTCGCCGTCGGTCATCTCGCCTGCGAGAGCACCCGGCGCGCGAGCGGAAGCAGGTGCGCCGCCTGGGGGGAGTCGTCTCCGAACGAGACCATGGAGCCGTCGGCGAAGTAGAGGTCGACGTGCTCCCGCGTGCGACCCGAACGGCGGCGCCAGAGGAACGCGCCGGCAAGCGAGCCCGCGGCCACCAGCAGAGTGGTAGCGACCCTACCCCTCGCCGTCGCCCTCGCCCTCCTCCTTCTTGCGCCGGCGACGCGGCGCCTTCTTCTCCGGGTCCTCGCCGGCGAGTCGCAGGCAGGTCTTGAGGTCGTAGAAGATCAGGCCCGCGGTCGGCTCGGCCCCCGTCACGGCTGCTACGAGGCGCTTCTCGTCGCGCACGACGAAGACGGAGCCTTCGGGCATCGCCGCCTGAAGCTGCACGAGCCGGTCGCCGCCCTCGGTGCGGGCCTGGTCAGCCGCCCGGAGAAGCTCCACGGCCGCCGCCGCGGCTGCCTGGCCGCGCTCCTCCTCGGCGAACGTCGAGGCGTCCACAGACCCGTCCGCCCCGGCGAGGACAGCCGCCTCGATCTGCGAGGAGATCTCCGTCAGGTCGGCGAGCGCCTGGCCAGCGTCCATGGCGGGCAAACCTAACATCCCTAGACTGCCCCCGCTCCATGCACCAGATCGTGAACAAGTTCCTCGCGGATCGCGGTACCCACCTCGCCGCGATGATCGCCTACTTCGCCATCCTCGCCTTCGTCCCGCTGCTCTTCCTCACGCTCGCCCTCCTCGGGCTCGCGGGCGAGCAGGACGAGTCGAGCTACCTGGTCGAGGAGCTCCGCCGCTCGTTTCCCGAAAGCTCGGTCGACCGCCTCCTCGACGTCGTCGAGGAGGTGCAGGAGCAGTCGACGGAGCTCGGCATCATCGGCGGGGTCGGGCTGCTCTGGGCCGCGCTCGGCTTCTTCAGCGTTCTCGAGTCCGCCTTCAACATCGTCTACGGCCTACCCAACCGCTCCTTCGTCCGCCAGAAGGCGCTCGTGCTCCTGCTGACTGCGCTCTTCCTCGTCTTCCTCTTCGTCGCGCTCGTGATCGCCTCGGTCGGCGTCGAGCTCGCCGAGCGCGCGGGCTTTGCGGGGCCGGTGCTCTCGTACGTCTTCGCCCTCCTCGCCTCGACCGCCCTCCTCTTCGGGCTCATCTGGGGCCTCTACCACCGGCTCACGAACGCAGCGCTCACCTGGCGAGAGACCTTCCCGGGCGCCGTCTTCGCCGCGCTCCTCCTGCAGGCCAGCTTCCAGGTGCTCCCGGTCTTCGTCCGCCTCTCGAGGGAGCTGATCGCCCTCCAGGCCTACGGCGGTCTCGTGCTGCTCCTAGTCTGGCTCTACCTGATGGCGAACGTGCTCGTGCTCGGCGCCGAGGTGAACTGGTGGCTGGGGCGCGGACGGAAGGCCGCGGCGGAGGATACGGCCGGGCTGGCCTAGACCGAGCCGACCCGCTCCTCCAGCGCCTCGAGGACGCGCTTCTCGATCTCCGGGTGGTGCTCGATCAGGCTCTTGAACGACTGGCGGGTGAGCACGAAGAAGCGCAGCGGGCTCGTCGCGGTGACCGTCGCCGTCCGGCGCGGCGAGTCCCAGATGAGCGCGATCTCGCCGAAGAACTCGTCGGGGCCGAGCGCTCGCAGCTCCCGGCCGTCCTTCGAGACGGACACTTCGCCGTCGACGATGACGAAGAACTCCTGGCCGATCGCGCCCTCGCGGGCGAGCACCTTCCCCTCCTCGACCTCCATGTCCTCGGTCACCTTGGCCAGCTCGACCAGGTCGGAGCGCGAGAGAGCGCCGAAGAGAGGCGTGCGCGCGAGCGAGTCCGCCTTCGAATCGTGCGAGAAGAGTTGCACGCGCGGACTCTACTCCTCTCGCAGCGCGGTGCCTACCGCCTCGCGCAGCGCCTCGGCGGCGCGGGCCCGGTGGCTCGACCGGGCTTTCCACTCGTCGCCGAGCTCGGCCACGGTGCGGCTCTCCCTTTCGGGGACGAACACCGGGTCGTACCCGAAGCCGCCCGAGCCGCGAGCCTCCGCTGCGATACGCCCCTCCAGCGTCCCGCTCCCGCGGAGCTCCCCGAGCTCGGGCGAGAGGCACACGAGCTCGCAAACGTACCGCGCCTCGCGGCCGTCCGGGCCCAGGCCGGCGAGCTCCTCGAGCAGGAGCTCGAGATTGTCCTCGTCGCTCGCGGCCTCTCCCGCATAGCGCGCCGAGCGGATCCCGGGCCGCCCGCCGAGCGCCTCGACTTCGAGCCCTGAGTCCTCTCCGAGCACCCAGACGCCGGGCTCCTCCACCAGGCGGCCGTAGCGGGCCTTGGCGCGAGCGTTCTCGTAGAACGTGGCGCCCACCTCCTCCGGCATCCGTTCGGCATCGAGCGGCTCGATCTCCCACCCGGGCAGGAGCACCGCCAACTCGCGCGCCTTGTGCGGATTGGCGGAGGCGAGAGTGACCTTCAGTCGCTCCACCGCACGGCCGTCACTTCCTCCAGCGATGCGAGCTCATCGACGAGTCGCGCCTCCGCCGCCCCCAGCGGGACGTCGAGCTCGATCCGCACCTGGCGGCGGTTCTCCTCGTCCTCGAACTCGACGCGGTTGACGCGCGCCCGCCGGCCCTCGACGACGCCCAGGACGGCGGAGATCGGGTGTTCGCGCCGCATGTCGATCTCGAGGACGCGACCGCCTCGGCGCATTCGCGAGAGGAACCCGCCCTCGACCCAGCGCAACGGGCCGAGGCCGACGAGGACGACGCCGGTCGTGATCGCCGCAGCGGAGTAGTAGCCGGCGCCCGCGGCCATGCCGATCGCGGCCACGACCCAGAGCCCGGCGGCTGTCGTGAGCCCGCGCACCGACAAGCCCTGCCGGATGATCGCGCCGGCTCCGAGGAAGCCGATGCCGGTGACGATCTGGGCCGCGATCCGCGTCGGGTCGAACACGATCCCCTCTGGCGTCGAGAAGCGGAAGTCGGCCCAGGCGTAGGCGGACACGATCGTGAAGAGCGCCGAGCCGACTCCGACGAGCATGTGCGTCCGCAGACCGGCCGCGCGCTCGCGGAGCTCCCGCTCCAAACCGATGGCGCCGGTCAGCGCCGCCGCGATCACGATCCGGAGCAGTACGTCCCACCACTCGACGTCAGGCATCTAGCCCACCGCCTCCTGCTGCTTGGCGCCGATCTCGGCGATCCCGGCGGCCGCGAGGTCGACGAGGCCGTCCAGCTGCTCGCGTGTGAAGGGGATCCGCTCGGCGGTCGCCTGCACCTCGATCAGGCGTCCCTCTCCGGTCATGACGACGTTCATGTCGACGTCGGCGCTCGAGTCCTCCTCGTAGTCGAGGTCGAGAAGCGACTCGCCCGCAACCACGCCGACGGACACGGCGCCGACGCGGTCACCGGGCTCGGGCAGCCCCAGACGGCGGACAGCGCGCGTGAGGGCGACCCACGCGCCCGAGATCGCCGCCGTGCGCGTGCCGCCGTCCGCCTGGAGAACGTCGCAGTCGATCCAGACCGTGCGCTCGCCCAGCTTCTCCAGGTCGTAGACCGCCCGCAGCGAGCGGCCGAGCAGGCGCTGGATCTCGACGGTGCGGCCCTTCTGCCTGCCGGCGCTCGCCTCCCGCTGAGTGCGCGTGCCGGTCGACGCGGGCAGCATCCCGTACTCGGCCGTGAGCCAGCCGCGGCCGGAGCCCGAGAGCCAGCGCGGTACACCCTCCTCGAGCGTCGCCGTGCAGAGGACGCGGGTCTTGCCGAAGGAGATGAGCACGGAGCCGTGCGCCTGCTCGACGAAGTCGGTGACGAGCTCGATGGGACGCAACTCGTCGTGCCGGCGCGCCCCGCGGGTCATCTCGTCACGCTCCCGGCACGTTCCGCGCGCCACACGCGCGTCCGGCGGCGGTACGCTCGAAGCGGGTGGTGGTCCGGGGTGGCCCCGGGGGAGAAGCCGGCGCCCGTCACGCCGCCGCCAGCTCGAGATCCCTGACCGCCACGTGCTCCACGTGGCGGATCGGGAGCTGGAGGAAGCGCTCGCCGAGGGTTCGGAACTCCTCCGGCGACCCGGTCGTCAGGAAGCGCGTGGAGCCGTCGTGGCCCCCCTCGTTCTCGATCCCCTTCCGCTCGAGCGTCTCGGCCACCTCCCGGGCGGTCTCCTCGGCGGAGAAGATCAGAGTCGTCGCGCGGCCGAACACCCTCTCGAACATGCGCCTGACGAGCGGATAGTGCGTGCAGCCGAGGATGACGGTGTCCACCTGCGCCGCCTTGAGCGGCGCCGCATACTCGCGCACCGCGTCGTCGAGCTCGTGGTTCGTCTCGCCGGCCTCGATGAGCGGCACCAGCCGGGGACAGGCGACGGACACGATCTTCGCGCCCGCGTCGAGCGCGCGCACCGCCTCGGCGTAGCGCCGGCTCTCGATCGTCGCCTGCGTGGCGAGCACGCCGATCCGCCGGTTGCGGGTCGCCTGCACGGCGGCGTGCGCCTCCGGTGTCAGGACGCCCACGACGGGAACTGTCAGCGCCTCCTGGAGCGCCGGCAACGCCGCCGCTGTCGCCGAGTTGCAAGCAGCCACGATCAGCTTGACGCCGCTTCGCTCGAGGTAGGAGGCGATCTCGTACGCGAATCGGCGGATCTCCTCCGGCTCCCGCGGGCCGTACGGGCAGCGGGCGCCGTCGCCCAGGTAGAGGAAGTCTTCGTGCGGCATGGTCACGAGGCACTCGTGCAGAACGGTCAAGCCGCCCGCCCCCGAATCGAAGATCCCGATCGGCCTCGCGTCCATCGGCCACGATTCTACGAGCGCCGCCGGGTAGCGTTAGGCCGTGCACGAGGTCTGGAGCGGCGACGATCCCCTCGCCGAGGTCGAGGCGTATCTCCGCGAGGTCGGGTTCTTCGAGAGCCGCGCCCGCGACGTCGTCGCCGACGTCTTCCTCGCCCACGGCAGCTCGCGCTCGCTCCGCCGCGCGCCCTGGCCCGACCCGCCCGAGCCGTGCCGGCTCCCGCTCGCGGCGGTCCGCGTTCGCCCCGCCGAAGACCAACCCTCCTCGGTCGGCGACTATGCCGTCGGCGAGTGGAGCCCGACCTGGAGCGAGGAGGCCTACGCCGCCGCGATCGCCTCCGTCCGGGAAGCGATCGCCCGCGGGGACGTGTACCAGGTCAACCTCGTCCAGCATCTCTCCGCCCCGTTCGAGGGCGACCCGGCCGGGCTCGCCGCCCGCCTCGCCGCGTTCCACCCGCTCTTTCCCGAGCCGCTCGCCGGCGACGGCTGGGCGATCGTGTCCGCCTCGCCCGAGCTGTTCCTCGCCCGCCGCGGCCGCCGCGTCTGGACGAAGCCGATCAAGGGCACCCGCCCGGCCGGAGTCACGGGCGAGCTCCGCGAAGCGGAGAAGGACGCGGCCGAGCACGTCATGATCGTCGACCTCGAGCGGAACGACCTCTCCCGCGTTTGCGAGCCGGGCAGCGTTCGCTGGCCCGAGCTCATGAGCGAGCGGCAGCTCGCGGGCGTCACCCACCTCGTCAGCACGGTCGAGGGGCGCCTCCGAGCGGACGTGGGTCTCGCGGAGGTCCTGCGCGCCACGTTCCCGGGCGGCTCCGTCACCGGCGCGCCGAAGATCTCGGCGCTGGACCACATCGCCGCCCTGGAGCCCGTCGGTCGCGGCGCCTCGATGGGCGCGCTCGGGCGCGTCCACCCGAGCGGCGACCTCGAGCTCGCCCTCACGATCCGAACCTTCGCCGTCGCCGAGGGGCGCATCCACCTCTGGGTCGGCGGGGGCATCGTCTGGGACTCTGAGCCCGAGGCGGAGATCGAGGAGTCCTGGGTCAAGGCAGCGCCGCTTCTCGCCGCGATCGGCGCCCCCGCGCACGAGCCGGTCGCCTCGTGACGGTCCTGGCGCTCGCGGTCGGAGGTCGCGGCCTCGTCGATCCCGACGAGCCGATCCTCCACGCCGACGACGAGGCCTTCCTGCGCGGGCGCGCGGCGTTCGAGACGGTGCGCGTGTACGGCGGGCGACCGTTCAAGCTCGGCGAGCAT
The DNA here is from genome assembly GCA_035640195.1 of Gaiellaceae bacterium. Taxonomy (GTDB): domain Bacteria; phylum Actinomycetota; class Thermoleophilia; order Gaiellales; family Gaiellaceae; genus DASQWP01. The sequence continues at coordinate 15,281 of DASQWP010000179.1, forward strand.
CTCGAGCGGCTCCGCGGCTCGGCGCAGCGACTCGGCCTCACCGACGCCGATCCGGAGGAGTTCGCGGCCCTCGCGGGCTCCGCTCTCGAGGCAGCCGGGTCCCCTGACGCCGTCCTCCGCCTCTATCTGACCGCCGGCCGGGAGGACGGCGGCCGCTCGGTCCGCCTCGCCATGGTCAACGATCTGCCGCCGCACCTCGACGAGCTTCGTGCGCGCGGGATGAAGGTCGTGTCCGCGCCGCTCGGCCTCGACGCGGAGCTGCGCGCGGTCGCGCCCTGGCTGCTCGGCGGCGTCAAGTCGACGAGCTACGCCGTGAACATGGCCGCGCAGGCGGAGGCCGAGCGCCGGGGAGCCGACGATGCAGTCTTCGTCGCGAGCGGCGACGTCGTGCTCGAGGGCCCCGTCACGAACGTCTGGTGGCGCTACGAGCGCATCCTCTACACGCCCGCCCTCGAGCTCGGGATCCTCGCCGGCGTCACGCGCGCGACGCTCGTCGGCGAAGCCGCGGCGCTCGGCTACGAAGTCCGCGAAGGCGCGTTCCCTCTCCCGCACATGGCGGGTGCCCAGGAGGCCTTCACCTCCTCCTCCGTCCGCGAGGTCATGCCCGTCGTCGAGCTGGACGGAGCGCGCGTGGGCGACGGAGCACCGGGCGCGGCGGCCCGGGAGCTCCAGGCGGCGCTGCGCGAGGCAGCCGTGTCGTGAGCGATCCGATCGTGGCCACCGCGGCGGAGCGCCGGGACGTCTGGGCGCGGGCAGACGGCCTGGACGCCGACGTCTGGCCGGAGTACAACCGCCACGGAGACGTCCTCAACGAGTACTGGGGCTCGCTGGACGACGAGTTCTCGGAGTTCCAGTTCGTCCTCTACGACGAGGAGGCTGACGTGCTTCTCGCCGAGGGCCACACGATTCCCTTCCACTGGGACGGCACCGTCGCGGGCCTGCCCGCGGGGATCGACGGCGTCGTCGCGGACGCGTTCCGACAGCGGGCCGAGGGCACAGCTCCGACCGCGCTTTCCGCGCTCGCGATCGAGGTTCCGCCGGCGCGACAGCGCGGCGGGCTCAGCGGCCGCATGCTCGCCGCCATGCGCGGGATCGCGGCCGCTCACGGGCTGGGCGAGCTCGTCGCGCCCCTCCGTCCCACGTGGAAGGAGCGCTACCCGCTGACGCCGATCGAGCGCTACGTGCGCTGGACGCGCGAGGACGGCCTTCCCTTCGACCCCTGGATCCGGCTGCACGTGCGGCTCGGCGCCGAGATCCTCCATCCCGAGCCCCGCTCCCTCCGCATCACCGGGACGGTCACGGAATGGGAGGAATGGACCGGCATGACCTTCCCGGAGAGCGGCGCCTACGTCTTCCCGCACGGGCTCGCCCCGCTCGAGGTCGAGCGGGAGGCCGACCGCGCGAGCTACTGGGAGCCGAACGTCTGGATGCGGCACAGGGTGGGCTGAGCGCATGCGCGTCCTCTCCCTCGTCCATCAGTGGGACGCCGCGAGCGGCGTCTTCGCCGACGTGGTCGCGGAGGCGGGGCACGAGCTCGTCGAGCGCAACGTGGCCGAGGCCGGCGTGCCCGAGGAGCGCTTCAGGGCCGTCATGGTCTTCGGCGGCGCCATGCACGTCGACCAGGAGGAGCGCCACGGCTGGCTCAGGGAGGAGGACGCGTACCTGCGCCGCCTCGTCGAAGAGGGCGTCCCGGTCCTGGGCGTTTGCCTGGGCGGGCAGCTCCTCGCCAAGGCCCTCGGCGCGACGGTGCGCCGGATGCCCAGCCCGGAGATCGGGTGGCACGAGGTCGAGCGCACTCCGGAGGCCGCCGGCGACCCCGTCTTCGCCGCGCTGCCCGAGCGCTTCGACTCCTTCCAGTGGCACAGCTACGCATTCGAGCTCCCTGCGAGCGGCGTCCTCCTCGCCCGCAACGAGCGCTGCGCGCAGGCCTATCGAGCGGGCGCTGCCGCCTGGGGCGTCCAGTTCCACGCCGAGGTGACGCGCGCGACCGTCGACAGGTGGATCGAGAGCTCGAAGCCGGAGGACGACGGCGCGCTCGACGTCACGCGACTCCGCATCGCGAGCGACAGGCACATCGGGCGTTGGAACGAGCTCGGACGGGAGATTTGCAGGCGCTTCCTTGCGGTCGCGACGGGCCTCACGCCTCCCGGCGCGACCACTCGTGCCACGAGCCCTCGTAGTTCGTAGCGTCCAGTCCCGCCGCACGCAGGAGCGCAGCCGCCAGCTCCGAGCGCGAGCCCGAGTGGCAGTAGGCGACGATCCGCGCGCCCGGGTCGACGCCGCGCGCCTCCAGAAGGCCGCGCACGTCGGGGCCGGCTGCGTAGAGCTCGTCGAGCTCGACGTTCGCGGCACCGGGGATGTGCCCCTGCCGCGGGTCGCACGGGTAGCCGGTCTCGCCTTCGTACTCGGCGCGCGTCCGCACGTCGACGAGCACGATCTCGCCACGCTCGACGAGCCGGGCCAGCTCGTCCCCCGTCACAGAAGCTCCAGCACCGCTTGTGTCACCTCTCCCGGGCGCTCGACGGGAGCCAGGTGGCCGGCGCCTTCGACCCGCAGGAATCGCGTACCCGGGATGCTCGCCGCCATCTCCTCGGCATCGGCCGGGGGCGTGAGGACGTCGTCCTCGCCGACGGCGACGAGCGCCGGCACGTCGATCGTGGCCAGCGTCTCACGGGAGTCGCCGCGATCGCGCAGCGTCTCGAGCGCCGCGACGAGCCCGGTCAGCGGCTGCTCGGCCGCGATCGCCCGCGTCCGCGCCACGACCTCCGGGTCCGCGTTCGGAGCGAAGAGCCTCGGCGCCAAGCCCTCCCAGAAGGGCTCGAAGCCGTCCTCGCCGAGGACACGAATCGTGTCGTCGCGCCCCTGCCGCTGCTCGGGCGTGTCCGGCGTGGCGCGGGTGTCTAGGAGCGCGAGCGCGCGGATGCGCTCCGGTGCCTGGCGCCAGAGCTCGAAGACGAGGTAGCCGCCCATCGAGCAGCCGACCGGGACGAGGTCCCCGGCGACCTCGGCGAGGATCCGCCGGGCCCAGGCGCCGAAGCCGACCTGGAGCGGCTCGCCGGGAAGGTTCGGCGCCCGGACGGTGTATCCCGCCGACTCCAGTGCCGCCTG
>DASQWP010000180.1:0-5625 GCA_035640195.1 Gaiellaceae bacterium
CTGCGGCCCTGCTCCTCTGGGATCTCGTCTGGGCGGTCGGCGCGGTGACCTCGGCTCTCAACAGCATCCACGAGGTGGAAGAGCGGCGCTCGGTCCTCCGCCGCGTCCTCGCCCGCATCTGGCTCGCGGCCGTGGTCGGCATGTGCCTGATCCTGAGCGGGCTCGTGATCGCCGTGGCGCCGAAGCTGGCGGGCGGGGCGCTCGACGTGCTCCTCGGGATCGGCCGCTGGGTGGTCGGCGTGACGCTGCTGGGCCTCGCCGTCGGGCTGCTCTTCCGCTACGCGCCGGCGGAGCGGCCGCGGGCGAAGTGGGCGAGCGCAGGTTCCGTGCTCGTGATCGCGAGCTGGATCGTGGCCTCGCTCCTCTTCCGGATCTACGTCGAGTCGGTTGCGGATTTCACGAGCGCGACCGGCTCCCTCACGGTGTTCCTCGTCCTGACGGCCTACGTGTTCATCTCGGCGATGATCTTCGTGGTCGGCTCCGAGCTGGACGAGCTCCTGCGACGGGACGCCGAGGAAGGGGAGAGCGTCGGCGTCGTCGACCTGCTCCGAGCGGCGTTCGGTCGCTAGGCTCCCGGGCCGTGACCTTCGAGCGCGTCCTCGTCGTCGGTGCGGGCCAGATGGGCGCCGGCATCGCGCAGGCCTTCGCCTCCTCGGGGCGGCGCGTGCTCCTGCACGACGCTGCGCCGGGCGCCGTGGAGCGCGGGCTCGGCGTCATGCGGAAGAGCCTCGAGCGGCTGGCAGCGAAGGACCAGGACCTCGATCCGGAGGACGTCCTCGCGCTCGTCGAGCCCGTCGACGACCTCGCCGAGGCCCACCTGATGGTGGAGGCGGTCGTCGAGGACCCCGCCGTCAAGGAGGACGTCTTCCGCCGGGCCGACGACGTGCTCCCCGAGGCTGCCGTCCTCGCGTCCAACACGTCCTCCATCCCGATCGCGTCACTCGCCGCGGTCACCGCCCGGCCCGATCGCGTCGTCGGCATGCACTTCTTCAACCCCGTCCCGGTGATGGCGCTCGTCGAGGTCGTGCGCGCTCCCGAGACCTCGGAGGAAACCGTCCGCGCCGTCGTCGCGCTCGCCGAGGAGCTCGGCAAGACGCCCGCCGAGGTGAACGACTTCCCGGGCTTCGTCTCGAATCGGATCCTCATGCCGCTCGTGAACGAGGCCGCCTATGTCCTCCAGGAAGGCGTCGCCGAGGCGGAGGCGATTGACACCGTCGCCAGGCTCGGTCTCAACCATCCCATGGGCCCGCTCGCTCTCGCCGACCTGATCGGGCTAGACACCTGCGTGGCGATCATGGACGTGCTCCACCGGGGCCTCGGCGATCCCAAGTACGAGCCCTGCCCGCTCCTGCGCGAGCACGTCGCCGCGGGCCGCCTGGGGCGCAAGAGCGGCCGCGGCTTCTACGAATACGCTTAACTACAGGCAAGAAGGACTCCAGGACCTAGCTCTAAAGGGTTAGGAGCCCCCAGCCGATACAGCGGGAGCCGCCGCAAAGACGAAAGCCGCACTTGCGCCTGCTACTGGTTGACGACGACGACGCCCTTCGGGCACTGCTCAGGACCACGTTCGAGGTGGTCGACATCGACGTGGAGGAGGCGGCGAGCGCCGTGTCGGCGCTCGAGGCGATCCGCGACCGCCGGCCCGACGCGATCGTGCTCGACGTGCGCATGCCGGGCATGTCCGGCCTCGAGCTTTGCCGGCGGCTGAAGACGGACCCCACGACCGAGGGAATCGCCATCGTCCTGCTCACGGGCTCGGACGATGGCGGCAGCTCCGCGGAGACGGCGGAGGAGATGGGGGCCGACGCGCTCATGCGCAAGCCCTTCAGCCCTCTCGAGCTCCTGGCCGTCGTCGAGCGACTCACGGGGGGGCTCCATCCCATCCCGTTCCGCGCGACCAAGGCCCGGGGAGCCGAGGAGCAGCTGCTCCTCTACGCCCGCGACCTCCGCTACCTGCTCGAGATCGAGCGGGGGCAGCGGATCCTGCTCCAGAACGCCTACAACGACACCGTCGGCGCGCTCGCGAGCGCGCTCGAGTCGAAGGACACGGGCACGCGGCAGCATTCGCATCGCGTCCAACGCTACGCGCTCGAGCTCGCGCGCGCCGTCAGCCCGGACCTCGCCGACGACCCCAGCGTCGAGTACGGCTTCCTCCTGCACGACGTCGGCAAGATCGGGATCCCCGACCGCATCCTCCAGAAGGCCGGCCCGCTGAACGAGGGCGAGGCCAGGCTAATGAAGACCCACACGGTGCTCGGCGAGCAGATGCTCGGCGGCGTCTCGTACCTCCAGCAGGAAGGGATCCGGGTCGTGCGCTCTCACCACGAGCGCTGGGATGGGCGCGGCTACCCGGACGGCCTCACGGGCACGGAGATCCCCCTCGCCGCCCGCATCTTCGCCGTCGCCGACGCCTTCGACGCCATGACGAGCGACCGGCCCTACCGGCCCGCGCAGGAGTGGGAGGCGGCCGGCCGCGAGATCGTCGGCCAGGCGAAGCAGCAGTTCGACCCGAACGTCGTCGAGGCTTTCCGCGAGCGGCAGGGCCGTCTACGCGAGATCCAACGCGAGTTCGCGGTCGCCTAGCAGCCTCCCTCGTTCGGGTTCTCGACCGGCGTACGTCGGGGCCGATTCACGAGGCCATGCGGAGCATCGCGCTCGCCCTCACCGCCGTGCTCGCCGCCTGCGCCCTCGTCGGCTGCTCCGGGGCGGACGCGCAGCGGGCGCAGGAGCTCCTTCAGCAGTCGAACCGGGCGCTTCTGGAGGTCGAGTCCTTCCGGTTCGCCGGCCGGATGACCATGAAGGGGCCTGACGGAGTGGGGGAGATCTCGCTTGCGATGCGGGGTGCCGCCACGCAGAAGGGCGCCGGCGCCTCCTACCTGACGATGCACGCGCAGGGCGTTCCGGGCTTCCCGAAGATGACCGTCGTCGTACGAGGACGACGCGCCTGGATCGGCATGAGCGGATCGTGGACGCCGATGCCCGTGCCCCCCGGACAGACGTCCGCCGCCGCGCAGTTCGACTTCACGCCCTACGTCGAGGACGTGCAGGTCGAGAGCGGGCCGCTGCTCGACGGCGAGCCGACGGTGAAGATCGAGGGCGTGCTCGACACCGCCGCGTTCGCCCAGGGCATGCTCGGCCAGCTGGGCAGCCTCCCCGGCGCCGATTCCGCGCTCCTACCCGACCTCTCGGGCGTCCTGAAGGACACGCGCATCGCGCTCTACCTCTCGGAGACGACGCACCTGCCGCTCCGCGGGCTCCTGGACATGGCCATGGAGGCCGAGGGAGAGCGGTTCGAGCTGCACCTGGACTTCTCCATGAAGGGCTACGACAAGCCCGTGCGCATCCCGCGCATCCACTAGGCCGACCCTATACTCGCCGGCGTGAGACGCCGGGACGAGCCCGTCCGCCTGACGCGGATCTACACGCGGGCCGGCGACGCGGGCGAGACGAGCCTGGGGGACGGAAGCCGCGTGCGCAAGACCGACCCGCGGATCGAGGCGTACGGCACCGTCGACGAGCTCAACTCCATCATCGGGCTCGTCCTCGCCGGCGACGTCCCCGAGGAGTTCCGCCCCTGGCTGCAGCAGGTCCAGAACGACCTCTTCGACCTCGGGGCGGACCTCTCCGTCCCCCTCGAGGACGAGCGCGAGCGCCTGCGGACGACGGGAGCGCAGGTCGAGCGCCTGGAGGAGCTGTGCGACCGCGTGAACGAGCGCCTGGAGCCGCTCAAGAGCTTCGTCCTTCCGGGCGGGAGCGAGGGGGCCGCGCTCCTCCATGTCGCGCGCACCGTGTGCCGGCGCGCCGAGCGGCAGGCGACGGCGCTCGCGGAGGCGAGCGAGCTCAACCCGGACGCGCTCGCCTACTTGAACCGCCTCTCCGACCTCCTCTTCATCCTCGCTCGGTCCGCGAATGCGGAGCGCGGGGCTCCCGAGCCGCTCTGGAAGCCTGGGAGCTCCTCCTAGCCTTCGCCGGCTCGTTCGTCGCGGGCTACCTCGGCTCGGTCGTCGGCCTCGTACTGGGAAGCCTGCGGCTTCCCGTCATCCTGCTCGTCTCGGGGAGCACGCCCGCGGCCGCCGGGACGAACATCGCCGTGAGCGCGGCCGCCGCGCTCACGGGCGCGATCGAGCACGTGCGCGCTGGGCGGGTCGACTGGCGGATCGTCGCCTGGATGACGCCGCCCTCGGTCGCAGGCGCCTTCCTGGGCGGCTTCTTCGCGCAAGCGTTGCCGGCGCGGGTGCTGCTCGCAGGCATCGCGGCCGTCCTCGCCTGGAACGGCCTCGACCTCCTGCTCGAGCTCCGGGCGCCGCCGCGTGCGCGCCGTCCGCGACTCGCGGCCGCCTCCGCGGGCGCCCTCATCGGGCTGCTCGGCGGCGCGGTGGGGCTCATCCTGGGGACGCTGCGCCTCCCGGCCCTTCTGGGCGGAGTCGGCCTGAGCGCCCATCGTGCGGTCGGCACGAACCTCCTCGTCGGCTTCTTCCTCGGCGTCGCCGGCTTCCTCGCGCACGCTCTTCGCCTCGAGGTCGAGTGGGCGCTCCTCGGCGTCGCCCTCGCCGGCGCGATCCCGGGCGCCTGGCTCGGCGCGCGCGCGAGCGGCCGCCTCTCGGAACGGGCGCTCCGGAAGGCGATCGGCGTCGCCCTGCTGGCGGTAGCCGTCGCGCTCGCGGTCGAGGCGGCGCTCTGATCCCCCGCCTTTGGCGCGGTGGGCGCCTACGCGCGCCCGGCGACGCGACGCAGAGCGGTCGCGGCCTGGTGGAGCAGACGAGAGTCCCAGAGGACGAGCGGCTCCAGGGGGTCGCCCGGGACCGGAGCATTCCGGCCGGGTCGGTAGCGTCGCAGGCCGGACCGGAGCGCGAACGCGACAGCGAGGCCGAGAAGGCCGTAGCCGAGGAGCCCGCGAATGCCCGAGGAATCGTCCGCGCTCGAGGCGGGAATGGCCGACTCGGACTTCGGCTCCGGCCGCTCGCTCGTCTCCTGGGAGGAGGGCGCCGCCGGTGCGAGAGCCGGCGGATCATTCGCGCTCTCCGGGCGCGGACTCGTGCCGTCCGGGGTCGGCGTCGCCGAGCCGCTCGGAGGGCTGAAGCCGGGGTACGGCGTCGGGGCGGAGCTCGGGCTCGTGGGCGGGGGAGGCGACGTCTCGGGCGGCGGCGAGCTCGGGTTCGTGTTGTCCACCCGCCGCCCTGTCACCGGCGATGACGCCGTGGTGTTGCCGGCGTTGTCGGCGACGACGACGCGGAGGTCGTAGAGACCGTCCGCGGTCCCTCTGGTGTTCCAGGGGGCCGGCACGGCGGTCCAGGACCCGGCACCCGCAGGCGAGCGCTGGTACGTGATCGAGGCGACGCCCGAGCCGGAATCGCCGGTCGTGCACGTCAGGACGATGGTGCCGCGGAGGTACGCGCCGGGGTCGTTCATCGTCGCGCTCGGGGCCGTCGCGTCCACCGTCCATGCGTGTTGGGCCGGGCTGCCGTCGGTGTTGCCCGCGCCGTCCCTCGCGCGGACGGCGAAGGAGTGGCCTCCGTCCGCCAGGCTCGAGTAGGTGGCCGGGCTGGTGCAGGCCGAGAAGGGCGCGCCGTCGAGCGAGCACTCGTAGGAGCCCCCGGCCTCGCTCGCCGCGAAGGAGAAGCTCGC
>DASQWP010000181.1:0-2169 GCA_035640195.1 Gaiellaceae bacterium
GTGCTCGAGCTCGAGCTCACGACCGCCGTTGAGCTCTCGGACGAGGAGGCCGCCCGCGTCGTCCGGCAGATCGAGGACGCCTCCGGGCGCCGCGTCGAGGCGAGCCGCCGGGTCGACCCCTCCATCATCGGCGGCATAGTCGTCCAGGCCGGCTCGCAGCGCCTCGACGCGAGCGTGCGCGGCCGGCTGAACCAGCTCAGGCAGGAACTAACGGCAAGGAGATGAGTAGAGAGTGAAGCTACGCCCCGAAGAGATCACGTCGATCCTCAAGCAGCGAATCGAGGAATACGACGTTGAGACCGACCTGGCCGAGATCGGCACCGTCCTCCAGATCGGCGACGGGATCGCCCGCGTCTACGGCCTCGAGAGCTGCATGGCCCTGGAGATGCTCGAGCTCGAGCACGACGTCACCGGCATCGCCCTCAACCTCGAGGAGGACAACGTGGGCATCGCCCTCTTCGGCGACTGGCAGAAGGTCGCCGAGGGCGAGACTGTCAAGCGCACCGGGCGCGTGATGAGCGTTCCCGTCGGCGACGGGCTCGTCGGGCGGATCGTCAACCCGCTCGGGGAGCCGCTCGACGGGGCCGGACCGATCGACGCGAAGGAGACCCGCCCGCTCGAGTTCAAGGCCCCGGGCGTCGTGAACCGACAGCCGGTCTCCGAGCCGGTGCAGACGGGCATCAAGGCGATCGACTCGATGATCCCGATCGGGCGCGGCCAGCGCGAGCTCGTAATCGGCGACCGCTCCACGGGCAAGACGGCCATCCTGGTCGACACGATCCTGAACCAGAGGGACCAGGACATGATCTGCGTCTACGTCGCGATCGGCCAGAAGGCCTCGACGGTCGCCCAGGTCTACGAGCGCCTCAAGGAGGCGGGGGCGATGGAGTACACGATCATCGTCACGGCCTCCGCGACCGAGGCGGCGCCGATCAAGTGGATGGCGCCGTACGCGGGCTGCGCGATGGGCGAGCACTTCCTCTACAGCGGCCGGCACGCCCTCTGCATGTACGACGACCTCTCCAAGCACGCGGACGCGTACCGGCAGATGTCGCTCCTCCTGCGGCGCCCGCCCGGTCGCGAGGCGTATCCCGGCGACGTCTTCTACCTCCACTCGCGGCTGCTCGAGCGGGCGTGCAAGCTCTCGGACGACCTCGGCGCGGGCTCGCTGACCGCGCTGCCGGTGATCGAGACGCAGGCGGGGGACGTCTCCGCGTACATCCCGACGAACGTCATCTCGATCACGGACGGGCAGATCTTTCTCGAGTCTGACCTCTTCTACTCAGGCGTGCGCCCGGCCATCAACGTCGGCATCTCCGTCTCCCGCGTGGGCGGGAACGCGCAGGCGAAGGCCATGAGGAAGGTGGCCGGCCGCCTCAAGCTCGACCTGGCGCAGTACCGCGAGCTCGAGGCGTTCGCCCAGTTCGGATCCGAGCTCGACCCGGCGACCCAGCGGACGCTCGCGCGCGGCGAGCGGATGGTGGCGACGCTCAACCAGCCTCAGTACCAGCCGTGGCCGCTCGAGGAGCAGGTCGTGGCCATCTTCGCGGGCATCAACGGCTACCTGGACGACATCCCGCCCGCGCAGGTTCCACGCTTCCAGCAGGAGCTGCGCGAGTACCTCGGCTCCGAGGGCTCGCTCTACGAGGAGATCCGGGAGGGGAAGGATCTCCCGGACGAGCTCCAGGAGAAGGCGAAGGCGGCGATCGAGAAGTTCAAGGAGACCTTCTCGGTCAAGGAGGAGACCGGGCTCGTGGGGGCGGCGACATAGCCACCGTCCAGGACATCAAGCGGCGCCTCCGCTCCGTCCGCAACACGCGCAAGATCACGAAGGCGATGGAGCTCGTCGCCGCGGCGAAGCTGCGGCGCGCCGAGGTGCGCATCGAGGCGCTCCGGCCGTACGCCGAGCGCATGCGCGAGCTCATGATCGGGACGGCGCGCGCGACCCCGGCGCGCGGCTTCCCGCTTCTGGAGGCGAGAGAGGACGTCCGCTCCGTGGCGATCCTGCCACTCACGGGAGACCGCGGCCTGGCCGGCGGCTTCAACGCGCAGGTCGTCCGGCGCGCGCTCGCGCTCGAGCGGGAGGCGCGCGCCGACGGGCAGGACGTCCGCTGGCTCGCGGTGGGGAAGAAGGGACGCTCGACACTCCGCTTCCGCCGCTACGAGATC
>DASQWP010000182.1:0-3771 GCA_035640195.1 Gaiellaceae bacterium
CGTGGCCGCCGGGCGACGGGAAGACAAGGTGGAACTCGTTCGGCTGCGCGCGAGCAGCTGTCGGCGCAGCACGTGCGCCGCGGTGCTCGAGACGTCGACGCGACGGCGCGACGCGCCCGTCGCCGGAAGCTCCCGCCAATACCCGGCAATCCGCGCAACGCCAGGGTCGAAAGACCCTGCTCACGGCGAAATCCCCGTCTATTCCCGCTCAGCGCGCAACTGCCAAGACCGGCCTGTCACGCCGCAGGTCGCGGGTTCGAGTCCCCGTCGCTCCCGTCCTCAATGTCCCTGGTAACGGGAGGCTCGTCATGGCGGGGCGAACTTGCCCAACGCGCCGACAGTCCCTCGCCCTCGTGCCTCCTCTCTAGATCAGGCGGTGCTGGGTCGCCCAGCGCGTGAGTTCGTGCCTGGTGGACAGCTGGAGCTTGCGCAGGACGTTCGAGACGTGGCTCTCGACGGTTTTCACCGACAGGTGCAGGCGCGCGGCGATCTCCTTGTACATGTACCCGCGCGCGATGAGCTGGAGGACCTCGCGCTCGCGCGGGGTCAGCTCGTTCAGCTCCGCGTCGCCCGCGACGCGCTCGCCGGCGCGGAACGCGTCGAGCACGAAGCCGGCGAGCCGCGGCGAGAAGACCGCGTCCCCGGCCCTGACCCGTTCGATGGCGGACGCCAGCTCCTCGCCGGAGATCGTCTTCGTCACGTACCCGCGGGCGCCCGCCCGGATCACGCCGATCACGTCCTCGGCCGCGTCCGAGACGGACAGAGCCAGGAAGCGCACGCCCGGCCGTTCGGGCGCGACGGCGTTGATGACCGCGTCGCCGCCGCCGTCCGGAAGGTGCACGTCGAGGAGGACGACGTCCGGGTCGAGCTCCTTGATCAGGGGCACGGCGTCGGCCACGGTCGCGGCCTCGCCGACGACCTCCACCGCCTCGGCGAGCTCCGCCCGGACGCCGGCGAGGAAGAGCGCGTGGTCGTCCACCAGGACGACGCGGGCCTTCACGACGACCTCCGGGGCACGCGCAGCTCGACTTCGGTTCCCTCGCCCGGGGTGCTGTCGATCGTCGCCTGCCCTCCGGCGCGCTCGAGCCGGCCTTCGATCGAGTCGACGAGCCCGCGCCGGTCCGGCGGGACGGCCGCGCGGTCGAAGCCCGCCCCGCGGTCGTGGACGAAGACCGCGACGGCGTCGTCCGTGACTTCGGCGTAGACGTCGATCCTCTCCGTGCCGGCGAACTTCGCCGCGTTCGTCATCGCCTCGCGCGCGGCCAGCACGAGCGCCTCGACCGAGTCGTCGAGCGGGCAGTCCCCACCACTCGCGAGCTCGACGCGGACACCGTGAACCTCCTCCACGTCCGCCGCAGCGGCGGCGAGCGCCGCCCCGAGTGAGGCGGCGCCGTCCCCGTGCGGGAGGTCGCCGTAGAGCCAGCCGCGCAGCTCGCGCTCCTGCCGACGCGCCAGGGAGGACACGCGCTGCGGCTCGCCCGCGTGCCGCTGGATCAGCGCCAGCGTCTGGAGGACCGAGTCGTGCACGCGCGCCGCCACCTCCGCCCGCTCCTCGCTCCGCACCCGCGCCGCCCGCTCGGCGTCGCGGTCGCGGACGAGCCGCCAGAGCCAGGGGCCGACGATGATGATGAGCGCGGCCGCCACCGCTCCCGGCGCGAGGAGTGTCGGCGTGCCGCCGGGAACCGCGACCGCCACGCCGATGGCCGCGAGGCCGAGGCCCAAGTAGGACACCGGGGCGCCCGGGCGGAGGCTGCCGCCGCGACGCAGCGCGAGCCAGAGGCCGGCGACGACGAGCGCGAGGCCGAAGACCCCGCCCGCGCCGAAGCCGATCGCGCTCAGCACGATCGCGCCGGAGACGAAGGCGAGCAGCACCGTCACCCACACCCGCCGGGCGCGCGCGTACGCCCAGAGCGCGAGGTAGACGAGGATCCCGGCCCCACCCGCGAGCGCGAGCACCGCGAAGACGAGCCGGACGAGGGTTACGTCCGCCCCCAGCGCCCGCGCGATCCCCGCGCAGACTCCCGCGATCACCCGCCGGTCGGCGTCCAGCGCGAACCGGGGAAGCGCCGCCGTACTCATCGCAGGCCCCGCTCGATGTCGATCTCGCCGATGCCGACCTCCGCCTCGAGGACAAGCACGCGGAGACCGGTCTCGTCGACCTGCTCGTCCACCTCCCAGCCCTCGACCCGCCGGCCAAGCAAGTCGATCTCGCCGAGCCTCGCCCCGGTGACCGCCCGCAGGGCGACGTCGTCCGGGAGGAGCACGTGGATCCTGCCCGCGTCGACGCGCACGTCCAGCCGGGTCTCGCCGAGGGGGAACTCGACGGAGCGCAGGTCGAAGACGAGCTCGCCGAGCCCTAGCTCGTACCGGCGGTCGAGGGCGCTCACGCTCGCCGGCGCGACCGTGCGCTCGTCGACGCCGTCGCCGAGGTGGACATCGAAGGTGGCGAGGAACGCGGCCACGAGCACAACGAGCAAGACGGCGACCGACGCGACCACGATTCCGACCGCGCGGAGCCACCCCCGGCCGATGCCCGCGACGGCGAACCAGGTGAGCCAGAGAGCGAGGGCGCCGGCGATCAGCAGGAACGGCCAGGCGTCCCCCTGAGGCCAGACGGGCACCTCGGAGAGCAGGGCAAGCGGGACGACCGCCATCAGGCCGAGCACGACCAGGACCCACGGGCGGCGGCGGCGGAGCGCCGCGGTGGCGACCGAGTCCTCCTCCCCCTCGTCCGGCATCACGAGCGCCGCCGCCACGTAGATCAGGATTCCCGCGCCGCCCATGAGCGTGAGGACGACGAAGGAGACGCGGAAGACTGCGGGGTGGAGCTCGAAGTAGGCGCCCAGCCCTCCTGCCACGCCCGCCAGCATGCGGTTCGAGCGGCTGCGGCGCAGCTCGCTGGTCGCGGGGGTGTCGGCCATGCGCTCGCTCATGCGGCCAGGATCTCAGGCTGGGGCTCTAGGCGTGGCTCCGCCGGCCGCTCGTGCTCGAGGCGCGGCAGCCACTGCAGCCAGGACGGCAGGTACCAGTTCCAATCGCCGAGCAGCTTCATCGTGGCCGGCAGCAGCACGGCGCGCACGATCGTGGCGTCGATGAGGATGGCGACCGCCAGCCCGAACCCGAACTGCTTCATGTCGACCGTCGAGACCGTGAGGAAGATGGCGAAGACGGCGACCATGACAAACGCCGCGGCCGAGACCACGCCTGCGGTGGTCTTGATCCCGTGCGCGACCGCCTCCTCGGTGGAGCGCCCGCGGTCATAGGCCTCCCGCACGCGGCTGAGGATGAACACGTGGTAGTCCATGGAGAGGCCGAAGAGGACGACGAACAGGAAGAGCGGGAGCCCGGAGACGATCGCCCCCGTCGACTCGAAGCCGAGCAGGCTCTCGCCCCAGCCCCACTGGAAGACGGCGACGATCAGCCCGTAGGCGGCGCCGACGGAGAGCAGGTTCAGGAGCACGGCCTTGGCGGCGATCACCACCGACCGGAACGTCACGAGCAGCAGGACGAACGCCAGTGAGAGGACGAACGCGAACACGATCCCGATACGTGAGCTCATGAGCGCGTTGAAGTCCTTGGTCTCGGCGGTCGGGCCGGTCACGGCCGCCTCGACTCCCGCCAGCGAACCGACGGTGGCCGGGATCACCTCCTCGCGGAGCGCCTCGAGCGCGCGCACCGACGTCTCGTCGGTGCCGGTCCCGGCAAGCGGGATCGACACGAGCGCGACGCGGCCGTTCGGGCTGGACTGGACGGTGATCGGCTCGGCCATCA
>DASQWP010000183.1:0-3375 GCA_035640195.1 Gaiellaceae bacterium
GCGGGCCTCGCTCCGGGGCCACATCGGCCAACTTACCCCCTCGAAACTCACCCGGCCTGCCGTCGCTGGGCTTCGCCGACGCGATGACGAGTGCTCTCGAAGTAGACCTCCCGCCAGTCGAGGCCACCCTCGGCGACCTTCACCATCACGTGCGTGTGGAACTTCCAAAGGAAGGCGGGCAAGAAGACCTCGTTCCACTCGTGGTCCGTGACGTTCGAAGGACGGCACTCGGCGGCCATCCGCTCCGCGTCCTCGCGGAGCTGAATGTAAAGCGCGGCGGCGACGCGCTCAGCCGCGGCGTCGATCTCCGTATCGACACGATCGATGAGGCGGCGGGTGTGATCGCTCACGAGACCCCTTTCTTCGGATCACGATAGACGGAGAGGAAGACGAACCGGGGTCAGACGCAACCCTCCCCTCTTATCGGCGGTCCCGCAGACGCCCCTTAGTGCCACCCTCAGCAGTCACGGCCGGCCACTGCGGCCAACGCCGCCTGGGCGCCACGCGCGCCGCGCGGCCACGCTCGGCGCTAGCCGAACGGGCCTTCTGCGAGCAGTCTGCGAAACGCGGGGTACTGTCCGAGCTTGCCCACGGTGACGAGGGTGTCGCCCCGTTGGACGACGTCCGTCGGCTGGGCGCCGGCCACCACCTCGGGCTCTCGGAGGATGGCGATGATCGTGATCCCCGTGCGGGCGCGGAAGGCGCACTCGGCGAGCGTCTTTCCGATCGCCGGGCTGGTCTCGGGGACCGGCACCCACTCGATGGAGAGCTCGCCGAAGGCCATCTCCAGCTCCTCGACGATCTTGGGGCGCTCATAGGCACCGCCGATCACCGCCCCGATCTGCCGAGCCTCGTCGTCCTCCAGCTGGATCACCGCCTGCGGGTCCTCGTCGTCCGCGTGCCGGAACCAGTAGAGCTCCCGCAGGCCCTCGTTGTGGAGGATCACCGTCAGGCGTCCACCGTGCGCGGTCTGGCACGTGTACTTGACCCCGACGCCGGGGAGGCGGGTCTCACGGAGCTCGGTCGGCATGTGTCCCTCCTGTGGCGATTGTAGGCGGGCCCGGGAAGAGTCGGCGCCCGAGCCGCTTCGACTCCTTCATCAGCACGACACCGACGACCGCCGTCGCCAGCACGTACAGGCCGGCGAACGCGACCAGGTCGCGGCGCGCCGAGGCCGCGAGCGCCTGGTTCGTCGCGGCGACCTGCGCGAGGATGACGGTGAACTCGCCGCGCGCGACGAGCGCCGAGCCCGCGTTCAGGCTCTGGCGCGGCGTGAAGCCGCCGACCTGGCCGGCGGCGTAGG
Organism: Gaiellaceae bacterium; assembly: GCA_035640195.1. Lineage (GTDB taxonomy): Bacteria > Actinomycetota > Thermoleophilia > Gaiellales > Gaiellaceae > DASQWP01. The sequence continues at coordinate 1,304 of DASQWP010000183.1, forward strand.
TGCTCCCCAGCTTCCCGATCACGCTGAGGACGACCGCGAGCGCGATCAGCCAGCCGAGCGAGCTGAACGCCTCGACGTCGATGGAGAGGCCGAAGACGAAGAAGAAGAGCGCGGCGAAGACGTCGCGGAAGCCGAGGAACCGTTCCTCGATCTCGCCCCGCACCGAGGTCTCCGCCAGCACGACGCCGGCCATGAGGGCGCCGATCGCCTCGGAGAGCCCGAGCTCCTTCGCGACCGCGCTCATCCCGATCAGGAGGGCGAAGGTGAAGAGGAGGAAGAACTCACGTGGGAGCGCGTCGAGCAGGCGGTCGATGGGGCGGGCAAGCCAGCGCGAGGCGGCGAGGGAGAGCGCGATGAAGGCGATCGCCTTGGCGACGAGAGAGAGCGTCTCGCCGAGCTCACCGCCCCCGCCGCCGGCGAAGGCGAGCACGAAGGCGACGGCGATGTCCTCGAAGATGAGGATGGCGAGGACGAGGTCGGTCTCGTCGTCGGCCAGGCGGCGGAAGTCGATCAGGCCCTTGACGGCTACCGCGGACGAGGAGACGTAGACGGCGGCGGCGAGGATGAGGGCCTCGAAGGAAAGCCCGAAGGCGGCAACGCCGACGACGAGGCCGAGGCCGGCATTCACGACGAGGTCGATCGAGCCTCCCAGGCCGAGGTGCATGCCGCTCCGCCGGAACCGATCCAGGCTGAACTCGAGGCCGAGGAAGAAGAGCAGGAAGATGACGCCGAGCTCGGCGACGAACTCCGTCACGTCGGACGGCTGGATGACGCTCAGCACTTCGGGCTCGTTCGGTCCGAGCAGCAACCCCGCGAGCAGGTAGGCCGGAATGGCGGAGAGGCCGAAGCGGCTCGCCAGGAGGCCGAGCACGCCGAGGACCGTCACGGTGACCGCCAGCTGCGCGAGCGTCAAGGGGCTCCTCTAGGGACGCGGGTGGGAAGATCCTAGAGGCTGTGCGTCTCAATCCCTGGAACGGAGCCGTCGCGGCGATCGCGACCAGCTGGGGCTTCGTCTCCGTCATCGTGGCGGGGGTCGACCTCCCCGGCGAGGCGCTCGTCTTCTGGCGCTGCCTCCTCGCTGCTCTGACCTTGCCCGCGATCCTCCTGGTCGTGGGGCGGCCCCGTGCGCTCCTCCTCCGACGACGGCGTCTCCAGGTGCTCGGCCTCGGCGTCCTGCTCGCTCTTCACTGGGTGCTCTTCTTCGAGACCATCAAGCGCGCGTCGGTCGCGGTCGCCATCCTGCTCGTCTACACGGCGCCGATCTTCCTCGCGGTGCTGGCGCCGCTGCTCCTGCCCGAGGGGAGGAGCCGAGTCGCGCTCCTCGCACTGGGGATCTCGGCGCCCGGGATCGCGCTCATCGCGCTCGCCGGCGAGGGCGACTCAAGGGTGTCGGCGGTCGCCGTCGCCACGGGCCTCGGCGCCGCGCTCACGTACGCACTCCTCATCATCGGGACGAAGTCAGTCGTTCGGGTGCTCTCGCCCTTCACGCTCGCCTTCTGGAACTACGCGGTCGTCGCCCTCGTGCTCCTGCCCGTGCTGGCGGCCAGCGAGCGCGCGCTTCCGAGCGTGGAGGAGTGGCCGGCCGTGCTCGTGCTGGGCGCCCTCCTGACCGCCGTCCTCGGCGTCCTGTACGTGCGCACGCTCCGGGATGTGACGGCTCAGGCGGCAGGTCTTCTCTCCTACGTGGAGCCGGTCTCGGCCTCCCTGCTCGCGTGGGCGATCCTCGGCGAGGCGATCGGCTGGGAGGTGGCTGTCGGCGGTCTCGCCGTGCTCGCGGGCGGCGCGCTCGTCGTCCTCTACGAGGGCACGGAGCCTGCGAGGCCGGATGCGCCTTTGGCGAGAGCGGAGGAGTAGGATGCCGCCCGTGGCTACGGGCGGAAACGGGTCGAAGCCCGACCGGAACCTCGCCCTCGAGCTCGTACGGGTGACCGAGGCGGCCGCGCTCGGCTGCGGACGCTGGGTCGGACGAGGGGACAAGAACTCCGCAGACCAGGCAGCCGTCGACGCCATGCGCGCGATGCTCGACACCGTCTCGATGAGCGGCATCGTCGTCATCGGCGAGGGAGAGAAGG
>DASQWP010000184.1:0-3888 GCA_035640195.1 Gaiellaceae bacterium
CGAGGCCTGGCTAGGCCTTCGAGAGCGAGATCCAGACGTCGGCTCCGCCGCCCTCGCGATTGGCGGCGTGGGCCGAGCCGCCGTGGGCGCCGGCGATCACGTCGACGATGGCGAGGCCGAGGCCTGCACCCCCTCCCGAGCGCGCCTCGTCGGCGCGGCTGAAGCGCTCGAACGCGCGGGCGAAGAACTCGGGCGTGAACCCTCCGCCCTCGTCGGTCACGTGCAGCTCGACGCGTCCGTCCGAGTCGACCGCCCGGATGCGAACGGATCCCTCTCCATGACGCAGGGCGTTGTCGACCAGGTTGCCGAGCGCCTGCTCGAGACGGAGGGCGTCCCCGACGATCTCGAGCCCGTTGGGCGAGTCCACTCCGATCGAGCGCCCTGCTTGCTCGGCCCCCGGCCGGAAGCGCTCGGCGACGTTCGAGAGGACGGCGGCCGCCGAGAGCGGCGCGCGGCGAAGTGGAAGGCGGCCCTGGTCGGAGCGAGCGAGGATGAGGAGATCCTCAGCGAGCCGGGCGAGGCGGTCGCTCTCGGCCGCGGCGGAGCGGAGCGCCTGCTCGAGCTCCTCCGCCGAGCGGGGGCGCCGAAGCGCGAGCTCGAGCTCTGCCTTGAGGAGCGCGAGCGGAGTCCGGAGCTCGTGACTGGCGTCGGCGACGAAGCTTCGCTCCCGCTCGAGGGCGCCCTCGAGCCGCTCGAGCATGGCGTTCAGCGTCTGGCCGAGCCTGAAGACCTCGTCGCGGGAGTGCGGCAGGGGCAGGCGCCGCCCAGGCTCGGCGGCGGAGATGGCGGTCGCCTCGGCGCGCATCGACTCCACCGGGCGCAACGCGGCCGTCGCGAGCCCGTAGCCGAGAAGCGACGCGAGGACGAGCACGGCCGGCGCGACGACGAGGAGGGCGAGGAGAAACTCCCGTACCGCCTCGTCCCGCTCCTCGAGCGAGGTGCCGGCGACCAGGACGAGCGGGCCCTCCGGACCGCCGAACGGGACGACGAGGAGTCGTGCGGAGCCCTCGATGCCCGAGATCTCGTCCCGCTCGAGCGAGAAAGCGCCCTCCCTCGAGGCGCGCGCGAGCTCGTCGGGCGCGAGGACCGGTCGCTCGCCGACTGTCGGCGTCGCGTCCACGATCCGGCCCTCGCGGTCCAGGACCTGGACGAAGCGCTCGTCCCTGTCGCTGAGTCCGACCGCCGGGCCCGCGTCGAGGTTGAAGTCGCCTTGCGCGGCGGGCCCGGTGGCCTCCGCGGCACGAGCCTCGAGCTCCTCGTCGATGGTCTCGTCCAGCGAGGAGGAGAGGCTGAAGTAGAGGAAGGCCCCGGTCGCCGCGATCACGACCGCCATCGCGAGCGCGAAGGCGAGCGTGAGGCGCAGGCGGATCGGAAGCTTGCCCACTGTCTCAGGCGCCGCCGTCTCGGCGCAGCCGGTAGCCGGCGCCGCGCACGGTCTCGATCGACTTGCGGCCGAATGGACGGTCGATCTTCTCGCGCAGGTAGCGCACGTACACGTCGACCACGTTCGACCGGTTCTCGTAGCCGTAGTCCCAGGCATGCTCGAGCAGCTCGAAGCGGGAGAGGACCTGCCCGGGCCGGCGCATGAACGTCTCGAGAATCGCGAACTCCTTCGTCGAGAGGTGGATCTCGGTCCCGTTCCGCCAGATGTGGTGCGAGGCAGGATCGAGGCGGAGGGGCCCGACCTCGAGCACGGTCGGCCGCTCGAGCGGAGAGCGGCGCGCGAGGGCGCGCAGCCGGGCGAGCAGCTCCGCGAACGAGAACGGCTTGGTCAGGTAGTCGTCGGCGCCGCTGTCGAGGCCGGCGACCCTGTCCTCGACCCCGTCGCGCGCGGTCAGCATGAGCACGGGCGACCAGCCTCCGGCCTCCCGCAGCCGGCGGCACACCTCGAAGCCGTCCGTGCCGGGGAGCATGACGTCGAGGACGATCGCGTCGTACTCCGTGGCGCCGGCCATCCGGAGAGCGTCCTCGCCGGTTCGAGCGACGTCCGCGGCGTAGCCCTCCTCGATCAGCCCGCGCCGGATGAGGGCGGCCATCTTGAGCTCGTCCTCGACGATCAACGCGCGCACGTTCTCATTGTCACACGTCTAGATGAGGACGAGATGAGAGGGACGTGAAAGCTTCGGCGGAGCGTACGCGGAGCCCGAGTGCGGGCTCGGGCTCCGCTGGGGAAAACGTCAGTCGCCGTCCGGGACGACGTCGAACGACTCATCGAGTTCGACGTCGACCTTCGAGCCGTCCTTCCGCGTCACCTCACTCCCCCTCGAAATCCGCCGTCTCGGAGTCGCCCTCGATCACGACCACGGCGAACGACTCGTCGAGCCGGACGTCGACCGTGGAGCCGTCCGTTCGCGTCACCTCCACCTCGTACGTCGCTCCGTTCTCCGTGTCGTGCTCGACGGCGTTCACCGTCCCGCCGTCGGTCGCCTCGAGCGCCGCGGCGCGGGCACGCTCCGCCTCGGGCCCTCTTAGCTGCAGGTCGCCGTCGTCGAACGCCCCCGTCGCGCGGGCGATCGCGGAGCCGCCCAGGGCGGCCGTCGCGACGACGGCCACTCCGGCGAGGACTTTGATCACGCGTCGATTCATGTCTCCTGGCCTCCCCTGGAGGATTCGGATCGACCGCCAAGGCTAGGCCCCGCAGATGAAACGGCGATGAGAACGCTGCGTGCCGCTGCCGGGACGCCCGGCCCCACGAGCCGGGGCCTCGCGAGCCACGCCGGGGTCAGACCCCGGCAGGTCCCGAGCGGACGTCGGCCGTCAGCGCGAGTAGCGGCGGCCGAACTCGGCGGCGACGATGGTGACGTCGTCCCAGGCGCGGAAGTAGCGGCGAGGGTCGCGCACCACCACGGCCGCGACGCCGACGTTGCGCCAGCTGCGCTTGAGCAGGTTCGCCCGGTGGCCGGGGCTCCTGAGCCAGGCGCGCACCGTCTGGCGCGCGGTGATCCGGGGCGCGCCCCAGGCGAGGTTCTCGCCCGCGCTCCAGGACCGGTGGCCGGGCCCCGGGTAGAACCAGCGGATCCACCGGCCGAACAGGCTCCACCGGGGGCTGCGCCTCGGCGTGAAGAGGTCGTGGCTGAAGTACCCACTCCTGCCCATGGAGACTGCGTGGCGGTCGGCCGCCTTCGTCAGGCGGGGCTCGAGGCGGAGGCGACGCAGGCCGTGGCTCCTCCGGACCGCGTTGATCCGCTTCACGACCGCCGACTCGAGCGACTCGTTGACCCGGAGCGTCGCCCCGGACGCGGGCGCGGCCAGCGCGAGCAGGCCGGCCGAGAGGAGGAGGACTGCGAGAAACGTGCGCATGCTCTTTCGAGATCGGCAGCACGGCTGCGTCTCCCCTCCCCTGGCAGGGGGAGGCAAAGTCAGTCTGTTGCGACTCCGTTAAGGAGCCGATACGACCTTCATGGAGCGCTCGGAACGGCCCGACCCGTTCGGTACCATAGGCACGGCTGTCGACCGGAAAGGACGCTGAAGGTTGTTCGAGCGGTTCACCGAGAGAGCCAGACAGGTCGTCGTTCTCGCCCAGGACGAGGCCCGCGCCCTCAAGCACAACTACATCGGCACCGAGCACATCCTGCTCGGACTCCTCCGCGAGGAGGAGGGCCTGGCCGCCCGCGTGCTCGAGAGCCTGGACATCACGGTGGAGGAGGTGCGCGCCCAGGTGGCCCGCATCGTCGGTCAGGGCGACGAGGTCACGACCGGCCAGATCCCGTTCACCCCGCGCGCGAAGAAGGTCCTCGAGCTGGCGCTGCGCGAGGCGCTCTCGCTCGGCCACAACTACATCGGCACCGAGCACATCCTCCTCGGCCTCCTGCGCGAGGGCGAGGGAGTCGCCGCCCAGGTCCTTATGAAGATCGGCCTGGACATGCAGAAGATCCGCCAGACGGTCCT
>DASQWP010000185.1:0-3014 GCA_035640195.1 Gaiellaceae bacterium
GCGCACGGGCGAGGTGAGGCGACGGCTTCCCGGCGCATCGATGGGAGCGACGCATGGGGATCTGCTCGCGTGGTGCGACGCTACGTACGAGACGCTCTACGTCACCGACGTCGTCACGGGCAAGGCGCGCGCCGTCGCGCCCCCTGAGGGCTTCGCCGCCTTCGATTGCTGGAGCGGTGTCTTCTCTCCCGACAGCACCCTGCTTGCCGTCCCAGTCACGGCGGGAGGGCCTGAGGCAAAGCGCACGCTCGCCCTCGTGGACGTCGAGCGGGGCGTCGCCAGGGCGGTCTCCGGATCGGGTGTCGAGCCTCCGTATGTCTACATCGCCTGGGCCTCCAGCGGCGAGTCCGTGTTCGTCAGCGGCGGGGACCGGTACAACCGCCGGATCCTCGAGTACCGACTCGGGGACGAGCGGGCCGTCTCCCTGCCGGTCGAAGTCGGAGACTTCTATGGCATGGTGGCCGGCTGATTCTCGCCGAAGAGTGAGGCAAGGAGTCCCGTCCGGGCGGCGGAGACGCGGTGTAGTTGGAACGCCTTCCTGGTGCGGACGGAGACGCCACCCTGCTCCTCGTCCGCCGGCCCGACCGCCGTAACCGAGAAGGCGGCGCCGGCGTTATAGCCGACGAAGGTAGCTTGCGGCGAGGGGTCGGATGGAGGATTGTGATGCGGTTGAGGCGTTTGGCGGCGACCGTGTCGACGCTGGGTTTGCTCGTGTCGATCACCGGCGCCGGAACGGGCGTTGCCCGGGAGGGCGCGGATCTCTCGACGCTCGAAGGTGCAAAGGCCTACCTGGTTTCGCAGGGATATGACCCGAGCGAGTTCGTCTTCCAGGTGGGCGTCAACAACTACGCCGGGGTGACGTGCCCCGGCCTCGACTGGAACTGCACGGCGGCTGCGCTCGTCGTACAGATCACGACGCCCGGCGGGATGAACCACGCCGAGTGCGGCGACGGCGTTCGTCGGTGCATCATTTTCCAGGGAGGCCAGCTCGGCGGGCCCACACTGCTCTCCGCGGGCGACATGAACATGCACGCCCATTGCGGTGATCCCGACGCGGACGAGAAGAAGCGAATGATGTTGAAGGAGAGCGGCGTGCTCGTGTGTGAGATTACGCAGCTGAATCCGACGACGGGTAACAACTTCGCCGTCGTGGGGATGAGCATCCACGACAACGACGACGCAGAGCAGGACGGGACAGAGGACGCGACCGTCACACAGACGACGAACGGCGACGGCGACAACCACGCAGTCGTTCACGAGGAGATCGTGCTCTCTACGCGCGACGAGCCGGCGCAGATGCAGGACGGCTTCCAGTATCTGGACCTGACGCAGGAGACGGAGGCGGGGGACAATTTCGCGAACGTGAAGCAGACGCAGAAGCTCACGGCGCATGCCCGCGACGACGCCACGACGCAGAAGCAGAACACGCTCGAGGTGGCAGACCCCTGCGTTGGCCCGTTGGCCGCTGCGAACACCTGTATCCGGTTTGAGCAGACGACCGAGAGCGGCCGGAACGACCTCAATGTCCACCAGGACCACAACGTGAAGGCCGTCGGCGCGGGCGGCCAGCAGAACCAGGGTTGCATGACGAAGGAGTGCACGCTCGAGGTGGACGGGTCCCAGCAGCTCTTCGGGTCGACGAACAGCGTCGACAACCACCAAAGCGTCACGTACACGCTCAGAGGGCCCGAAGGAACGACCCAGATCCAGGATCCGCGGATCGCCAACGGTCCGGGCTCTCAGGTGGGTGGCTCGAACGACCTCTGGAAGGTCACGCAGTTGGCGACGCTGAGGGCCAACGACCCTGACGTCCAAGCTCACATCAATCAGGTCGACGACTTCTCGACGGGAACCGTCGACGCGAGAAGCGTCATCGTCCTGAACAATGAGCGGTCCGAGATCGAGTGCACCGGGCAGTCGTGCTTCTACGTCCAGGCGTGCGGGACCGTCGAAGAGGAGAACTGCGCGCCCTCCGTCGTCATTCCGCCCGGCGGGATCGACTAGACGGCGCTACCTACCACGAGTAGGGCCGGTCACGCCGGCCCTACTCGTGAGCTCGTCCAACTCGCCGTCGATCTGGCCGACAATGCCGCTTGCGCCCATGCGGTCGAAGGTCGCGCGCGCCTCGGCGAGCTCGTCCCGCGCGGCCTCCCGGTCGCCGAAGCGGCGGAGAGCGCGGGCGAAGTCGATTCGCGCTTCTGCCCGGACGAGGGGCGAGCGCTCCTCCTCCAGCAGTTGCAACGCTTCGCGGAAGCGACCGATCGCTCCCTGTCGGTTGCCCTCGGCCGCGGCGACGCTTGCCTCCGCCAGGAGGACGGTGGCTCGCACGTAGAGGTCCTCGCCGGAGACGTTCCTGCCGGCGAACTCCGCCAACTGCCGGGCGTCCTCGAGCCTGTCTTGGGCGACGAGCGCCTCGACCAGGTAGCGGTAGGCGTCGATCACCTGCCAGCCGCCGAGCTCGAGTGCCGTGGCGAGCGCCTCGCGCAACCACGCCTCCGCCTGCCCCGGCTCCCCCCGTACGAGCGCGTAGAGAGCAAGCTGGCGCAGGTTCTGGATCTGGTAGGTGCTCTCGCAGGTGCGGGCAAGCCAGTCGCGCGCCTGCAGCGCCAGCCGCTCTGCCTCCTCGACACCGGCGCGGTAATACCTGACGGCGCCGAGCATGAACGTCGCGCGGGCCTGGTCGCGGTGGCTTCCGAGCTGCTCGGCGAGCGCGATCGAGTGCTGGAGGTGCTCCTCGGCCTGGGCAAGCTCGCCTCCGTTGACGAGCACCGCCCCCGTGCGCAGGTGGCCTTCGACGCGAAGCTCTCGTTCCTCGAGCTCCTCGGCGAGCGCGACGGCACGCCGGAGCTCGTCCAGCGCCGAATCGAGGTCACCCTCGAAATCACCGCAGAGCGTCCCGAGCTCGAAGCCCGCTCTGATCTGGAGGATGCGGTCGCCGCTCTCGAGCGCGATCGACTGCGCCTCGGTGAGCCGGCGCCGGGCATCGGCAAACCTGCCCCGCTCCTGGTCGACGA
>DASQWP010000186.1:0-4446 GCA_035640195.1 Gaiellaceae bacterium
CCCTCGAAGCGGAGCGGGTGCAGGAGCGGGCGCCCGTCGAAGAGGAGCCGCTCCATCGCGGCGTCGTAGATCAGGAAGAGGTCGCGCTCGCGGACGAGGTCACACACGAGCCGCCAGTCCTCCTCGTCGAAGGTTCCGCCCGAGGGCATGGACGGGCTCATGAGCAGGAACGCGGTCGTCGCCGGCCCCACCGCCTCGGCGAGCCGGTTGCGGTCGAGCCGCCACTCGCCCTCGACCACGGCGAAGGGAACGAGCTTGGGGATCCCGCCCGCCAGGTGGATGCGGTTGACGATGCCCGCGTAGCTGGGGTCGGTGATTACGACCTCGTCACCCGGGTTCACGGTGGCGAGAACGACGTTCAGAAGGCCTTCCATGCCGCCGACCGTGATCACGATCTCGCGCTCGGGGTCGTAGCGGTGGCCCGTCCGCTCGGCGGTGAAGTCGGCCACCGCCGCGCGCAGGTCGAGGTCGCCGGTGAAGGGAAGCCAGGAGTTCGCGGCGGGGGTCTCCAGGCTCTCGGCGGTGACGCGAACGGCCTCGGGCGGGAGCGGCAGGTCGGTGTCGAGGTTCTCGAGGCGCAGAACCGGCCAGCGGGCGCTCGCGCGCGCCGGCTCGTCGGCGGCGGCCGCCACCCGGTCGATCCCGAAGCCGCGAACGGGATCGAGCCGCTGCGCTCGCCTGATCACGTGAGCGATGCTAAAGGCTGACGCCGGGGAGGAGGGACGCAACGCGGGTGGCCGCGCGCAGTGAAGCCCAGGTCCCGCGGGGTAGGGTTGCCCCGTGAAGGTGGGCATCGTCGTGCCGTACTCGTGGTCGTTCTGGGGCGGCGTCCAGGAGCACGCGGACCACCAGGCGCGGGCGCTCCGGCGCCACGGCGTCGACGCGCGGATCGTCATGGGGCACGACCCGCCCGGGCGCCTGACGCACCTCCTGCATCCCAAGGAGGGACGGCACGGGCGGCCGCCCGACTACGTGATCCCCGTCGGGCGCTCCGTGATCGTGCCGGCCAACGCCTCGCTTCCCAACCTCATCCTCAGCCCGCAGGCGATGCTACGCATGAAGCGGGTTTGGGAGGAGCAGCGTTTCGACGTCGTCCACGTGCACGAGCCGTTCGCGCCCGTGCTCTCCGTCTTCGCGCTCCTCACGGCGCCCTGCCCGCTCGTCGCCACCTGCCACTCGGCGGGGGAGCGGCTCGGCTGGTATCCGATCGGCCGGGCGGTCTGGGGGATCGCGGGCGAGCGGATCGACAGGCGGATCGCCGTCTCCGAGGCCGCGCGCAGGAGCGCCGAGCCGCACGTCGGCGGCCCGATGGAGCTGATCCCCAACGGCGTCGACCTGCCGCCGGTCGCAGAGCCGGGCGGCCGCAGCGGCAACGTCGTCTTCATCGGCCGCAACGAGCCGCGCAAGGGGCTGCCGGTGCTCCTGCGGGCCTGGCCGCGCGTGCACTCGGCCACGGGCGCCCGTCTCCGGCTTGTCGGCGCCGACCCTCTCTCTGTGCGCTGGCTCGCCCGGCGTCAGGGCTTCTCGCTCGAGGGCGTCGATCTCCTGGGATCGCTCTCGGAGGACGATCTAACCGCCGAGCTCCTCGAGGCGAGCCTGCTCGCCGCTCCCTCGCTCGGCGGGGAGAGCTTCGGGATGGTGCTCACGCGCGCGTTCGCCTGCGCGACGCCGGTCGTCGCCTCCCGGATCGAGGGCTACACGGACGTGGCCGGCGCGGAGAACGGCATCCTCGTCCCGCCCGGCGACGCCGACGCGCTCGCCGCCGCGCTCGTCGAGCTCCTCGAGGACGAGTCGCGGCGCAGACGCCTCGGGGCGGCGGCCCGGGAGTCCGCGAAGGCGTACTCGTGGGACACGATCGCCGGGCGGCTGATCGAGATCTACGAGGCGCTGGTCAACGGCCGCCCGGCCGAGCGCGCCGCGGCCTGATGCGGGTTTCGATCCCGCGCCGCCGCTGGGTCCGCCTCCTCCTCGTCCTCCTGCCGCTCGCGGTGCTCGTCGCCCTCGCGGTCTGGCGCACAGACCTGGGCGTCGCCGGGCGCGCCTTCCGCGCGGTTCGCTGGGAGTGGGTCGCGGCCGCCGTTCTCATCAACCTCTTCTCGATCATCGCTCGCGCGCAGGCCTGGCGGATCGTGATCACGCATGCGATGCCGCCACCCTGGCCGAACCGGCGGCTCGTCTTCTCCGCCTTCTGCGTCGGCCTGCTCGCCAACGCCGCGCTGCCGGGCCGCGTGGGGGAGCTTGCCCGCGTCGCCGTCCTCACGCGGCGCGTGCGCCGCCGGCCTGGGACGTGGGCGACGATCACGGGAACGGTCTTCACGCATCGGCTCTACGACGTCGTGGTCGCCCTCGCCCTCGTCGTCTATGTCCTCTACAGCGCGAGGATTCCGGATTGGGCGGTGCCCGGGCTCGCGATCGCGATCGGCATCGGCGTCGGGTTTCTCATCGCGGGCGTGCTCCTCGCACGAAGGCAGCACCGGCCGGTGACGGAAGGGCTTGGGCCGGCGCGCCGGCTCCTCCGCATGGCGCGGCACGGTCTCACCGTTCTCCGCCGGCCCGTGCCGGCGCTCGAGGCGCTCTTCTTCCAGCTCGTTGGCTGGACGGCGCAGCTCTTCGCCGTCTACACGGCCTTCCTCGCCTTCGGGGTCGAGCCGTCGATCCCGGCGGCCGCGCTCGTGCTCGTGATCATGAACCTCGTCATGGTCTTCCCGTTCTGGCCCGGCAACGTCGGGCTCGTGCAGGCCGCGATCGCGCTCGCGCTCCTTCGGTACGGCGAGCCCTACGGGGAGGGCTTCCTCTACGGCGTCGGCCTCCAGGCGATCGAGGCGTCGGTCGGCGTGGGGCTCGGGCTGCTCTTCCTCGCGCGCGAGGGGTTCTCCTTCGCCATGCTCAGGCGCATGCCCGAGGTGACCGACGTCGACATCAGCGAGGACGAGCGCGTCGAGCGGATCGCCTGAACGCCAGAGAGTCGTAGCCGCTCCCAACGCCCTCAAGGGCGTGCTCTCGGCAAGCGAGGCCGCTGCTGCGCTTGCGCGCGGTTTCGAGCGGGCTGGCGTCGAGGTGGCGCAGGTCCCCGTCGCCGACGGCGGGGACGGCACGATGGACGCGGTCGCCGCGACGCTCGGAGGCGAGTGGCGGACGGCGAGCGTGCCGGATCCGCTCGGCCGGGCCGTTCAGGCGCGCTGGCTGGTCCTTCCCGACGGGCGGGCGGTCGTCGAGTCGGCAGAGCCGATCGGGCTTTGGCGGGTCGCGCGGGAGGAGCGCGATCCGCTGAGGGCGTCGAGTCGCGGCCTTGGAGAGCTGATCGCCGCGGCGCTCGACGCGGGCGCGCGCGGCCTCCTCGTAGGACTCGGCGGCGTCGCGACCGTGGACGGCGGCCGCGGTCTTCGCGAGGCCATAATGGTGTTGCCTAATGAGTCAACCATAACTCTGTGTGATGTTATGGCACCGCTCCTCGGCCCTCGCGGCGCGGCCCGCGCGTACGGGCCGCAGAAGGGCGCGACTCCGGCCCAGGTGGACGAGCTGGAGCGACGACTGGCCTCCAGCGAGGAGCTTCTGCCCTTCGCCGACCTTCCGGGAGCGGGGGCGGCGGGCGGGCTCGGAGCTGCGTTCGCGGCGCTGGGTGCGCGCCTCGTCCCGGGCGCCGACTACCTGCTCGAGACGGTGCGGTTCCGCGAGCGTGTCCGGCAGGCCGCGCTCGTCGTCACGGGCGAGGGAACCGTCGACGCAACGACTGCCGAGGGCAAGGCGCCGGGCGCCGTCCTACGCATCTGTCGCGAGGAGGGCGTGCGCTGCGTCGTCTTCGCAGGGCGCGTGATCCAGGCGCTCGAGGGCGCCGAGATGCGGGAGCTCAGCGGCGAGCCGGCGCGGGCGCGGGAAGACCTCGCCGCTCTCGGCGAGGAGCTCGCTAGCCGACTCCCGGGTGCGGGTTCCTGAGGGCATCCTCGTCGCGCTCTGCGGCGGCGCCCTCCTCGAGGACATCCGCCTGCGTCTCGTCGTCCGCGGCGCCGCGAGCGCCTGCCGCGGGAGGCTCCGCCTCCGGCTTCTCGCCTCGTCCGAGGAGTCTGTCCAACCAGCCCATCCGCCTGCCTCCTTTGCCTACTGGATTCCCGTCGCCAGCGGCTCGGAAACACCGGCGAGGAACTCGAGCACGATCCGGTTGAACTCCGCCGGTCGCTCGCACGCGGGCAGGTGCGCCGCTCCCGGGATCACGACCTTGCGGGCGCCTGCGATCCCCTCCGCCAGGCGATCGGCGGCGACACCCATGTCGCTCACGTCCCGATCGCCCACGACGACGAGGGTCGGGCAGGCGACGTCCCCGAGGCGCTCCCAGACCAGAGGTTCGTCGAGCCAGCCGGCCGCCTCGGGCTGTGGCTCCCGCGAATACGCGGCCAGCTGGAGCTCGAACGCGCTGCGCTGCATCTCTCCGACGCGCGCGCGTAGGCCGGG